>JBPCPO010000065.1:0-21806 GCA_050999075.1 Solirubrobacteraceae bacterium | reverse complement strand
CCGCCCCGTGCAGAGTCAACGCGTGCGCCGCGTTCCCGAACTCCGCGGTGTTGACGCTCGTCGTAAGGCCGGTCGCGGTGCACTGGTGCCAGAGCGTGTCGTTACCGGGGAAGTCCTGGTGGCCGACGGTCTGCCCGTCGACTGTCGCGGAGAGCGAGCATATGCCCGCGGGGCTGTCTCCGGTGAACGACAGCGGCCAGGATCCGCGCACGTATCCCCGCGCCTGCCACAGCCCCATGGCGCCCGTGAGGTAGGGCGCCTGGGTCTCGTGGACCTGCATCCCGATGTCGCTGATCTGGAGATTGCCGTGGTTCAGCAGACCTGTGCACGTCGGGTTCTGACCCGATTCGCAGGCCAGGTCGAACCCAACGTAGCCCGAGCTGAACCCGCCCGCGCTCACGCCGGTCGTGTTCTGGCTGTCGCCGAGCGGCCGTTCGCCGCCGGCCCAGTAGAGCCCGCCGCCGTAGTCATCGCCGTTGTTGACCTCAAACGCCTTTGACCCGCCGGGCGGGATGGCGACCAGCACGATCGCCAGGCCCGCCGGGGCGTTGGCCTGCCAGCGCGCGAACTGGCCGCGGCCGACGGTCACGTTGGTGGTGCTGAGCTCCAGCCCGCCGCCGGTTGCGCACTGGTCGGAGGTGGCGATCCCCTCCACGAACGCCGGACCGAACACGCGGTTGACGCCGCCGGCGTCAGCGACTCCGCAAGCGCGCACGGTCTCATCCGCCTTCGCGGAGGGCGCTGCGGCCATCACCACCACCGCGCTCGCAACGATCCCCACCGGTGCCACCACACTCGCAACGATCCCCACCGGTGTCGCCGCACTCGCGGCGACCGCCACCACGGTCACGAATAGTCTCCTACCTCGCATCGGTCCGACTCCTCTCAAAGCCTGTTCGCGAACAGTTCACGGGGTGCAGAGCAGCGCCACTGCGACCGTCTCCGGCGCCGGCCGGCCGTCGGAGGCCACTGTTGTGACGCTGAGCTTCTGGGCGCCACCGATCACCGATGCATATCCGCCCTCATTATTGCCGTTGAGAGTGGCGAGCTCGAAGCACCCCGCCCGGGGTCGCAGCCCCCAGCTCACGCTCCCCCCGCCCCCGCCGAAGTGGTCGGTGTGCGCACGCGGATGGGCGCGGAGCACGGTCCCGTTGCCGGTGATCACCGCCCACGCGCGTACGAACGCGCCGGTGCGGCTCGCATCTAGCTTCATGGGAGCGACCGACCCGTCGCGCAACTGCCGCGCGCCGACGCTACCGGCGGGCAGGCTGAACGCGGCGTACGAAGTCCCGCCCAGCGCCACGAACAGCGCGAGGTAGGCGACGATGTTGGAGCGGAGGTGCTGAGACAGTCGTTTCATTGCTGATTCCCTTCCCCTTTGGGTTTCGATCCCACCACATCGAGACGCCTGATTGCGTTCGATGGCTCAAATTGAGCCGCATTTGTTGCTGACACGACACAGTCCTGGTGCATACGGTTACGGTCTCGACACTTCTTGTCCGGGTTCTCCCCTCATCCGGAGCGTCCCGGGCCAAACGCAGCCCCTGGGCCGACCGGTCCCGACGGCGACGCGCCGGCCCCGTTGGCGCTGCCGTTCCCGCCACCGCTGCTCCCGCTGTCACCGCCTCCGCTTGGACTGCCACCCCCAGCGTTGCCGTCGCCTCCCCAGGAACCCGCGCCTGAGTGGGTCCCAGCCACGGGCGGCACGACTGGCGTGGCTGGCGGGCTGCTTGAAGGCTGCGATACGTACGCCGGCCGGCTGATGATCGGTACGGAGTGGATGGATCTGGGAGGTGCCACGGCCGCGCGGACTCGCGGCCGAGGCACGTGCGGTCGGCGAACCGGGCTGGTGGGCATCCACAATGTGGGCTGATGGGCTGGACGATGGGCCTGGGAGACGGCAGCAAGGATCGCCGGAATGTCGGTCGGATTCTCGGTAGTGCCCGCCTGTTTCGCGACGGGGATCGGCCTACGCGACTGATGCGACGTTCCCGCGCCGAGCAGATCGGTGGCCAGCACGCCCAGCCCGATCGCGGCAACGCCAATGCCGACGACCGGCAGCGTTCGGACGCCGCCGGCGCCTGCGTGCAGGCGCTCGCGGAGTGCCGTCGCGTCCAACGTCCACGGGACTGCGATTCTGCCGAAGCGCCCACGCGGGACACCGGCTTCGGACCTCGCTCGCAGCCTGACCCCAACGGCCTGCCGCCACAGCCCGCCGCCGTCGATCCACCCCATCAGCGCACCTCTGGCCATCCGCGCCTGCCGCGCGGTGCGACCAACCCGCCGGCGCCGCGCGCTTCTCCGCGTCCAATGCCCTCTGCGGGCCTTCCGGTCGAACGGGACCACGCGACCGGCGGCGAAGCCTTCGTCGTCCGCACCCTGGGCCGGACCCTGCAGTGCGTGCTGGAGAGCCCCTGACTCCTCCCCCCAAAAATCAGCCGCGCTAGCGGGCAGTTCGTCCTCTCCCCGCGGGGGCGGTCCCACCGGAACCAGCTCTTCCTCAGGGCCGATCCAGTCGCGCGGAAAACGCACCACGTTGTCGGATCGCCGATCGTCCCCTCTTCCGTCCTCGGTGTGCGGCCCTTCCGGTTTCACGGCGTTTGCATACCTTCCCTCGTCGGCAAGCAACGATTACGTCCTGCGGGGGCGCTAGTATAGCTCGCGAATTGGTTCCGGTTTGTCTCAATTAGAGAAGGTAAGTGTGGAGCGCAACAATCTCGCAGAGTCCTACCTGACCGTCGCCGAGGTCGCCGACCTGCTCAAGCTCAACCAGCAGACGGTCCGCAACTGGATCGACCAGGGTTCGCTGCCCGCCCTCCGCGTCGGACGGCGGGTGCGGATCAAGCGCTCGGACTTCGAGCGGCTGCTTGACGATGGCTACCGCGCCGGGGCTGGATCCGCGGGGCGCAATCAGACGCCGAGCGCGGAGGATTTCTGGAGTGGCGGGGCCGTGGGGGTGGCTGAGCCCGATCCCTCCGCCCAGCCCGACCCATCGGTCGACGGGCACCCGCGCGAGGACGGCAACGGAACCATGAGCCGATGAGCTTCAGTGACGATCTCGATCGCCAGCGGGCCCATGTCATGCGCGCTGTGCGGCAGGCCGGCGCGAGCTGGGCAGAGGCGATGCGGGCCCACAAGCTCGCGCCGCCGGACGCGGGATTCGCGCAGCGTCTCCGGGCGCTGTCGGAGGCCGCGGCGAGCGAGCAGGTTGCCTGGGAGCACGCGCACGCGGCCGGGCTGCTCTGGCGCCCGGTCCCCGGGGCCGAGAACGCCGAGCCGCCGTACGAGCTCCGCTCCGGAACCGGCCGGCGGGGGCCGCCCGAGCGCTGGGCGCCGTTCGACGCGGCGGTCGCGGGGCTGAACCGGGCGATCACTCGATCCAGCGCCGCCGACGTTGCCGATGCGTTCGGCGCCCTCTCGGAAGCCGCCCGTGAGCTCGCCGACGGCGTAGGCCGCGAGGAGCAGGAGGGGGAGGACGCCCGGCAACCGTCATCGCGGACGCGGGCCGCGACCCGCTCTGGAGTCGCCCGCACCCGTGGCGCCGCTTGAGCGAGGCCGGGCAGCCGCGGCGCGGCCGGCGCCACGCGGCCAAGCAGTGGCGCCGCTTGAGCCACGCCGATAACCCGGAACGCCGCTGGAACCGGGCCGGCCGCTTGGGCTCGCGGGCGGTAGGCTCACCCCGCCGTGCCGCCAGCCCCTCGCCGCTCGATCCACCTGCCGGCGCCCGGGACCAAGCGGGCGGTGGTGATCGGTGCGGGCTCGTTCGGCACCGCGATGGCCGTGCTGCTCGCGCGGGGCGGCCTGCGCACGACGCTGCAGACCCGCACCCAGGAGCAGGCCCAGCGGCTGACCGAAGACCTTGAGAATCGCGTGTACCTCGCTGGGGTCGACCTGCCGCGAGAGCTCCGGATCGAGCACGTCAGCGCGGGCCTCGCGCGCGCGGACTACGTCTTCCTGGCCGTCCCGTCGATCGCCCTCGCCGACGTCGTCACCCGCCTGGAGGCGACGGGAATGCCGGTCAAGGCCGCGGTCGTCTCGCTCGCCAAGGGGCTGGTGCCCCCGAACGGACTGCCGCCCACGACGCTGCTGCGCAACCACTTCGGCGCGGCGCGAGTGGGCTGCGTCGGCGGTCCGGCTCACGCCCGGGAGATGGTCAGCGAAGGTGCGGGGCTGGTGGCCGCCTCCAGCGAGGAGTCACTCGCGACGGCGCTGGCCGGGGTGTTCATCCGCGCCGGAGTCGTCTGCGAGGAGTCCAACGATCCGATCGGCGTCGAGCTCGCGGGCGCGGCGAAGAACGCAGCCGCGCTCGCATCCGGCGCGACCGAGGCGCAGGGCCTGAACGCCGCCGGGGCGGCGGCTGGTCACATCTTTGCCGAGGTGTGGCGGTGGGCTGAAGCCCAGGGCGCCCGACCCGAATCGATGATCGGCCTGGCGGGAGCGGGCGACCTCGTCGCCACCGCGTTGGCGCCGCAGAGCCGCAACCGGCGAGCCGGCGAGCTGCTCGCCCAAGGGGTTCCGGCGCTCGAGATCTCCGCGCGCGTGGGGCAGGCGGTGGAGGCGCTCGAGTCGGTGCCGCTGCTGGCCAAGGCGCTCGCGGCCGCTGGGGTCAATGCTCCCGTCACCGCGGCCCTCGGCCGGTTGATTTCGGGCGAGCTCCCGCTCGAGGACTGGGTCGCGGTCGTTCGGACCACCGTGCCGCCGCCGGCGCGCTGGCGAGCGCCGGTGCGGGCCGGCTTCTGGCGACGGACCCGAGAGCGGATCCGCGCTCGGTTCACGCACAGGCAGAACATGGAGCGGCTTGGCTGGGCGGTCAGCGATGCCGATCGGGCCGAACAGGACGACACCGTCTGATCCCGCGTCGCTCGCGCCTCAGCCCGTGTTGCGCAACCCGCTGGCGATCCCGTTGATCGTCAACAGGCTCACCCGGCCGAGCTCATCCGGCGTCCCGTCATCCTGGTGGCGCAGCCGGCGCAGCAGCTCGATCTGGATGAACGAGAGCGGGTCGACGAATGGGTTGCGGCGATCGATCGAGGCGCGGAGCACCGGCTCGCCTTCGAGCAGGCGCGCGCTGCCCCGGATCAGTGTCAGCTCGTGGGTCGCCCGCTGCAGCTCGTCGGCCAGGACCGTCCAGATCCGATCGCGCGGGGCGACCTCTCCCCACAGCTCGACATAGCGGCCCGCGATCCCCGGGTCGGCTTTCGCACAGGCCATCTCGGCGTTCGAGAGCAGGCTGGCGAAGAACGGCCAGGTGGTCGCCATCTCCTGCAGCAGCTCGAGACCGTGACCCTCACGGGCGCTCGCGAGCGCGGTCCCGAGCCCCAGCCACGCCGGCAGCACGATCCGCGACTGGGTCCACGAGAACACCCATGGGATCGCGCGCAGCTCGTCGATCCCGCCCGCACTCTGGCGCCGGGCCGGACGCGAGCCGAGCCGCAGGCGCGAGATCTCGTCGACCGGGGTCACGGCTTCGAAGAAGCGGGCGAAGTCCGGATCCTCGTGGACGAGCCGCCGGTACAGCTCGGCCGAGGTCTGCGCCATCTCCTGCACCACATCCTCGAACATGGAGTGGCGCTCACGCTCCACCAGGGTGTCCGCGGCGAGCGTGGCACTGGCGGCGAGCTCGAGCTCTCGATGTGCAATTTCCGGGACGGCGTACTTGGCCGTCAGCACCTCGCCCTGCTCGGTCATCTTCAGCCGGCCATTGACGGTGCCGGGCGGGAGGGCGAGGATCGCGTTGTTGGTCGGGCCGCCCCCCCGGCCCACGGCGCCACCGCGCCCGTGGAAGAACACCCAGCTGGCCCCGTGAGAACGCAGCACTTCTGCCGTGCGCATCTGCGCGCGGTAGGCCGCCCAGGCCGAGGCGAGGTACCCGACGTCCTTGTTGGAGTCCGAGTAGCCGACCATGATCTCCTGCTCGTCCCCGACCGCCCTCAGGGCGGCGCGGTAGACGGGCTGGGAGAGCAGCGTGTCCATCGTCGCGGGCGCCGCTTCGAGCGTCGCTCCGGCCTCGAACAGCGGCACGATTCGCAGCAACGCATCCGCGCCGCCGGCCCGCGTGAGGCTCGTCTCCTTCATCAGCAGGAGCACCTCGAGCAGATCCGCGGCGGACTCCGTGCCCGAGACGATGTAGGTCTGGATCGCCCCCCGGTGCGCGCCCGAGAGCACGTCTCGAACCATCCGAAACGTCTCGATCGTCTCACGGGTGCCGGCGGAGAAGCCGGCGATGTTGTCGGGGATCAGCGGCCGCCGGTCGTCGATGTGCCCGCAGAGGAGGGCGATCCGGTCCGCCACGGGCACGGACGCGTAGTCGTCGCAGATCCCCAGCGCAGCGTAGATCTCCGCCAGCGTGCGCGTGTGTACGCGGGCGTGCTCGCGGATGTCCAGGCGGGCGAAATGGAAGCCGAAGACCTCGACCTGCCGGATCACGTCGTGCAGGTCTCCGGCGGCGGCCAGCCTGCCCGCCCCCCCCACCAGGCAACGCTCCACGCAGCGCAGCTCGTCGATCAGCTGCGCCGGCTCGTCGTAGCCGGTGGGCTCGTGACGCACCGTCGCCAGCACCCGCTCCCTGATCAACGAGAGCGCACGGCGGTAGGGCTCCTCGGGATGCAAGGCGGCGAGCCGCTCGGCGAGCTCGGGGAAGTCCTCCGATCCTCCGTTCAGGATCGGCTCAAGGCCCGGTGCCTGGCCGCTGACGCGGTCAGACAGCGACAGCCGCCGCGACAGCCGCTCGACGCGCTCCTCCAGGAAGCGCAGGCAGCGCTCGCGCATCAGCTCGAGCGCTTCGAGCGTCGCCACCGGCGTGACGAACGGGTTGCCGTCGCGGTCGCCGCCGATCCACGACCCGAAGCTCAGCATCGGCGGCACGTCGAAGCTGACGCCGGGATAGAACTCCTGCAGGGCGTCCTCGAGGTCGCGGTAGACGCGCGGGACCGTCTCGGCGAGTGTGGTGGCGAAGTAGATCAGCCCGCCCCGAACCTCGTCGAGGACGGTCAGCGAGATGGCGCGCAGCTCGTCGGTTCCCCACAGCTCCTGCACCGTGGCCAGCAGCCTCCGGCGCGCGTCGTGGCCGTCGGCCGGCGGAAGCGCGTCGAGCTCGCGCAGGACGCGGAAGATGCGTGAGAGCTTGTTGATCGTCGTGCGCCGCCGAGCCTCGGTTGGGTGGGCGGTCATCACGAGCCGCAGCTCGGCGCGCCGCAGCAACGTCTGCAGCTCGTCCGCGCTCACGCCACTGCGGGCCAGCTCCTCGATCGCGTGACGCAGCGATCCTCGACGCGGCGCCGGTGCCTCGCGGGCGTCCCGGCTGCGCAGCCGGCGCACTCGCTCGTTGTCCTCGGCCAGGTTCACGAGGGCGAACCAGCACGTCAACGCGCGTACGAGCACCTCGGTCTGAAGGAGGTCGAGGCCGGCGACCAGCGCCGCCAGGCGGTCAGCCGCGGTGTCGTCGCCCTCGCGCGCCAGGCGTCCCAGCGCCACCGCGTCGTCGAGCAGCGCCAGCGCCCAGTCGCCATCGCTGCCGTGAATCACCTCGCGCAGCACATCGGTCAGCAGCGCTTGGTTGCTGGCGAAGTCGCGTGGGGGCGGCTGTCCTGGCTCCGGTGGGCTCACAGCGGAGATCTTCACACCCGGAGGCGATCGATGTGTGACCGGCTGGTGCTCGCAGGCTGACCATCCTCAGTCCCAGCGTCGCCGGCCGGCGCGCAGCGCCCGCAGCTCCGAGACCCCGTAGGGCTCGCCGCGCCCGGGCTCCCGGGCCGTCGCGTCGGGGAGCAGGCGCATAGGAAGGTCCCGTTCGGTCACGCCCCCCGCCCCGTCGGGGGCAAACTGGAGGACCCGCGCACCGGGGCGCGAGGCCACGCACTCGGCGAGCTGGGTGCCGGTGAACAGCAGCGCCGCCCCGTCGTCGGCGGCGTAGCCCGGAGCGAGCTCTCCGCTGGCGACCGCGGCGCGATAGATCGGCAGGCGGGCGGCCTCCCCCCCGAGGTGCACCGACAGGCTCCCGGGCAGCAGTCCGAGCCCCGCCGCGGGCGCGGGGACGCCCGCGCTGGTGCTGATCCCACCCGCGAACCAGCACATCGCCCCGGCGCTCAACCCCGCGAGCACGACGCCCTTCTCCCAGGCCCGACGCATCGCCACGTCGATGCCGTGCTCGCGCCAGATGGCGAGCAGATTGCGCATCGAGCCGCCGCCGACGTAGATCGCGTCCTGGGCCAGCAGGTGCCGGGTCGGGTCGATCCGATCGCGCCCGAGGTGAAACAGCGACAGGCTGCTGGGCTCGCACGGCCAGCCCCCGAAGCGTTCATGGAAGCGGGTGAGCTGCTCGTAGGGATCGCCGCTGGCGGTGGCCAGGAAGCACACCCGGGGCACCTGGGCCCGCGTCAGCGAGAGCACGAATCGGTCCATGGCGGGCGTGCGCTCCATCGTGAAGCCGCCGCCGCCCATCGCCAGCACCTGCCGCACCTCAGCGGCCGCGGGCACCGTCCGCAGCCGCCGCTGCAAGGGATCGCTCACGCCGCGATCGCCGCCCCTTCCGCCCCCGCCGGGGAGAGCGCACCAGCGTCGCCCAGGAAACGGGCCGGCAGCTCGCGTTCGAGCACGTCGCGCCCCGCCCGCGAGACGTGAACCGCGCGCGCACCCGGGCGGGAGCAGACGACCTCGGCCAGCTCGGTGCCGAGGAAGTGCAGGGCGGCGCCGTCGCCGACTCCGTACCCGGACGGGATTCCGGCGCCGACGGCGTCCTGGAACGCCGCCCGGCGCCCGGCCTCCTCCTCGTAGTGAACGGCGTTGCTGCAGGGCAGGAACCCGAGGCCGGCGATGCAGCGTGCCGGTCCCTCGTGGAAGGCGCTCACGGCCTGGGAGAACCAGCACAGGGAGCCGGCGGAGCCGCCACACAGAACGACCCCCGCGCGCCACGCGTCGTGCAGGGCGAGGTCGATCCCGTGCGCCTGCCAGGTCGCGAGCAGCGAGACCAGGCTGCCGCCGCCGACGTACACGAGATCCTGCTCGAGCAGGTGCGCTCGCGGGTCGCCGACACCGGTCTCGCGCCGGAACAGGGAGATGTGCGAGGGCTGGCAACGCGGACCCGCGAAGGCGCGATAGAAGCGCACGATGTAGTGGTCGGCGTCCCCGCTCGCGGTGGGCAGGAAGCAGACGCGCGGCCGATCCGCACCCGTGAGCGACAGGACGTGGTCGTCGAGCAGGGTGTTGCCCCACTCCATCGAGAACCCGCCGCCGCCGAACGCGACGATCTGCGGCGCTCCGCCGGGCATCAGGAGACCCAATGCGACGAAGCGAGCATCCGCTGGCCTCGCGTTGAGCCCTCCACGTAGGCGTCCGACAGGCCCTCCACCACGCCCGACAGGCGACCGTGCTCCTGCGCGAGCTTCAGCTGGCGGGTCGCACCGGGTTCTCGCGCGAGCGCCTCCAGCGCGCCCAGTGCAGCTTCGCAGCCCAGATCGCCGGCGTGGGGGCGCACGGCCTCCAGCAGCCTCGCCAGCTGCGCGCGCGCGGGAACGCAGCGCTCGGCGACGGGGTCGATCAGCTCGGCGTCCATCCCGTCGCGGGCGGCGAGAAAGCGGTTCTCGGCCAAAATCTCGTTGGCCTCGATCAGCTGGGCGGCGTGGTAGCCCTCCTCGAGCTCGAGGCGGGCGATCGACTGCACGAGCGCCACCAGCGCCCCGGTCTGCGTGGCTGTGGTCTGGGCGTCCATGATCCGCACCTCCACCGTGCCCAGGCGCGGCTGGGGCCTGACATCCCACCACAGGAACGTCGGTTCCGGGAACGCTCCGCAGCGCAGGAACAGGTCGACGGTCTCCGCGTAATCGGCGTAGGAGGTGAAGGCGCGGGGGATGCCCACGCGGGGGAAGGCCTGAAACAGCGGTGTGCGCGCCGAGGCGAGCCCGGTGTCGCGTCCCTGCCAGAAGGGCGAGTTGCCCGACAGCGCGAGCAGCAGCGGCAGGTGGGCCCGCAGCCGGTTGTAGAGCGTGATCGCGGCCTCCGCGTCGGGCACTCCGATGTGCACGTGCAGCGCGAAGGTCGGCTCGCGCCGGGCGAGCTCCCGCATCGATCCGTACACGAGCTGGTAGCGCGCTCCGCTCGAGATCTCCGTCTCGGTCCACATCGCGAACGGATGGGTACCGGAGCTTGCGGCCCGCAGGCCGCAAGCCGCCAGCTCTCTCGCCAGCGCGGCTCGCAGGTCGGCGGCCTCCAGCGCCGCCGCCTGGACGGTGTCGTGCGCCGTGGTGGCCAGCTCGATCGCCGCCCGGTGCGTCTCGGGCGTCACGTGGGCGGCCAGCTCCGGCGAGAGTCGGGGCAGGACGTCCTCGATCCGCTGCGCCAGCGACCAGTCACCCGGATCGAGCAGCATCACCTCCTCCTCGATTCCGACCGTGTAGGGGTCTGAGCGATGCCAGTCCGCCCATCGCGGCAGCGTTGACGCGCTGATCATCTCGTCGCGCACCGCACCCATCCCTCCGCTCACGCCACCCGCGCCAGGCGCGCGGCGGCCGGGTCGAACTGGCTGGCCGCGTCCACGAAGGCGCTGAACAGCGCCGCCTGCCGCGAGCGGTCGACCAGGCACTCGGCGTGCCACTGCACGCCGAGCACGAAATCGCGGTCAATCGCCTCGAGGCTCTCGACCGTACCGTCGCTGGCGCGGCTGGTGATGACCAATCCGGTGCCCAATCTCGCCACCGCCTGGTGGTGAAACGAGTTCACCTTCGTGCGGCGGCAGCCGAGGATCTCGCTCAGCCGGCTTGCGGCACCGAGCATCACCCAGTGCGTGGTTCGCTCCCCCGGCTCTCCCTGGCGATGGTTGATCCGCTCCCCGACGACGTCGGAGACGTGCTGATGGAGGGTTCCGCCGCGCGCCACGTTCAGCAGCTGCAGGCCCCGGCAGACGGCGAGGATCGGCAGTCGCCTCGCATCGGCAGCCCGCGCGAGCGCCAACTCGAACGTGTCGAGCTCCCCCTCGGTGGGGCCGATGCGCGGATGCCTGCGCTCGCCGTAGCTCTTGGGGTCCAGATCGGGTCCTCCGGAGAGACAGACCCCGGCCACCTGCGCCAGCAGGGGCTCGATGCAGTCCGCTCCGAGCGGCGGCACCACCACGGGCAGTCCCCCGGCGGCCTCGATCGCGCGCAGATACCTCAACCCGAGCGCCATCTCGTGCTGCGCCGGCTCTCCCTCGGGGGTCAGCTTCACCGCCTGGATCCGGCGAACCTCCGACGTGGTGACCGCGATCAGCGGTCGCCGACCGTCCCCCGTGGGCCGGGGCAATCGCGGCGTCGGGGCGACCGGCGAGGACACACAGCATTCCTAACAACCACGGCCGGCCGCGCCTTGGGCCCGATGGCCAAGATCCACCCCACGCGCTTCGCCTTCATGGCGATCATTCAGGGCTCTTGGTCCGGACGGGGCGTCCGTGGGCCTGTCCACGAGCCACTCTCGCCTCCGTCCCGAGTGTGCAACCCAATTTCGTGACCCAAGACGCACAGTGCGGCACCTACGCCTCAGTGCTACACTCGGGTGGTGCCGACGAGCAGGCCCCGCCACACAGTGACCGAGACAGACGACCTCGCTGCTGCTCTGAACGACGCCGCGCGCCGCTGGCCCGAGGACGCTCGTTCCCGACCTCGGCTGCTCCTGCGGCTGGTGGAGGCCGGACACGATGCCATCAGCGAAGAGCGCGCGCGCGAGCGGCGTCGTCGTCGGGCGGCGATCAAACGCACCCACGGCCAGTTCCGGGGCGTCTACGGTCCGGGCCACCTTGAGCGGCTGCGAGACGAGTGGCCCATCTGACGGTCCTCGACGCGAGCATCCTTCTCGCGCACCTCGACGACGCTGACCCCCACACGGATGCGGCCGAGACGATCCTCGTCGAGGCCGACGCGCTCGCTGCCAGCACGATCACGCTCGCCGAGGTCCTGGTCGGTGCCGCGCGCGTGGGCAGGCTCGACGAGCAGCTGGAAGCCCTCTCACTCCTGAAGATCAGGGAGGTGCCGGTCGAGCGCGGCGCCGCCGCGCAGCTCGCGCGCTTGCGTGCCGAGACCGGGCTGCGCATGCCCGACTGTTGTGTGCTGCACACGGCCGAGGCCGCAGGTGCAGACGCGCTGGCAACTCGCGATGACCGGCTCTCGCGAGCGGCTGCTGCGCGTGGCCTCGAAACACCGTGATCCGGTCACGAGAATGAGCCCCGGCCCGGCTCCCGTCCGCGGTAGCCTGGCGATGGTGATTCGCCATCAGGAAGCGCCGATCGCTCTCGCGGCAGCACGCGCACAATCGGTGCGATAGCGGCCCACAGCTCGATCGTTCGCCAGGTGCTGCACATCCACCGAGCCGAGCGCGCCGACGGCCTCCTCGACGCGCTGGCTGGCCTGTTGACCAGCCCGTTGCCGGACCCGTTCGCGACCGAGGTGATCGCGGTCCCCACCCGGGGGATGGAGCGCTGGCTGGCGCAGCGGATGTCCGCACGTCTGGGAGCTGGACCGGAGCGCTCGGACGGCGTCTGCGCGAACGTCGAGTTCCCCTCTCCGCGCCGGCTGGTGGGCGAGGCGGTCGCCTCGGCGTCGGGGATAGCGCCCGGCGAGGATCCGTGGCTGCCCGAGCGGGCGACGTGGACCCTGCTCGAGGTTCTCGACGACTGTCTCGCGGAGCCGTGGCTGCACAGCCTTTCCACTCATCTGGGGGGGAGCGCGCAGGCCCCCGATCCCCACCGCCGCGCGCGCCGGCTGGCCAGCGTGCGCCACCTCGCCGACCTGTTCGATCGCTATGCCCTGCACCGTCCCGAGATGCTCCACGCGTGGTCCCGCGGGCAGGACAGCGACGGGGCCGGGGGCGAGCTGTCCGCGGACGCGTTCTGGCAGCCCGAGCTGTGGCGACGGCTGCGGGATGCGATCGCCGCGCCCGATCCCGCCGAGCGCTTGGCCGGGGCGTGCGACCGGCTCCGGGGACAGCCGGATCTCGTCGAGCTCCCGGCGCGCCTGTCGCTGTTCGGGCTGACCCGTCTGCCCGCCGGCCATCGGCAGGTGCTGGGCGCGCTGGCGGCCGGGCGCGATGTCCACCTGTTCCTGCTACACCCCTCGCCGGGGCTGTGGAGCGCCATCGCCGCGGCGCCCGGAGGGCCGATCGTGTGCCGCAGCGAGGACGCCACCGCAACCCTCCCGGCCAATCGTCTCCTGGCCTCCTGGGGCCAGGACGCTCGCGAGCTGCAACTCGTGCTCGGCGCGACTGGCGACCACGGCGACTACGTCGATCACCACCACCGGGTCGAGTCGCTCGGCGCGACGCTCCTGGCGCGGATCCAGGCCGACGTTCGGGCCGACCGCTGCCCACCGGGGGCGCCACTGCCCGGTCACGAGGACACCCGCCCCCTCCTCGCGGGGGACGATCGCAGCCTTCAGGTCCATGCCTGCCACGGCCGTGCGCGCCAGGTCGAGGTCGTGCGCGACGCCGTGCTGCACCTGCTCGAGGAGGATCCGAGCCTCGAGCCCCGCGACGTGATCGTGATGTGCCCCGACGTCGAGACGTTCGCGCCGCTGATCCAGGCCACGTTCGGCGCCGGGGAGCGCCGCGAGGATGACGACGGCGCCCCGCCGAGGATGCCCGCTCGCCAGCCTGACCTGCGGGTCAGGCTGGCGGACCGATCGCTGCGTCAGACCAATCCGGTGCTCGGAGTGCTGGCCCAGCTGCTCGAGCTCGGCGAGCAGCGGCTGACGGCATCGCAGCTGCTCGACCTCGCCGACCGCGAGCCGGTCCGCCGCCGGTTCCGGTTCGACGACGACGATCTCACCCGGATGCAGGAGTGGGTCGCCGCGAGCGGTATCCGCTGGGGCCTTGACGGCGCCCATCGCGCGCCGTTCAAGCTCGACGGGCTCCCCACCGGCACCTGGCGCACGGGTCTTGACCGGGTCCTGCTCGGGGTGAGCATGACCGAGGACGAGAACCGGCTGTTCGGGGGCGTGCTGCCGCTCGACGACGTGGAGAGCCGCGCGATCGACCTCGCCGGACGCTTCGCCGAGTTCGTGGACCGCGTGCAGGCGGCGCTCGATGCCCTTGCGGTGCCCCAGCGGGTCGACCAATGGGCCCAGGCCATCGCATCGGCGGCCGATGCGCTGACGGCCACCCCGCCCCGCGAAGCCTGGCAGCGCTCCGAGTTCCAGCGCCTGCTCGAGGAGATGGTGGGCGAGGCGACCGTGGCCGGCGCGGTCAATCCGACCCGGATCGCGCTCGGAGAGCTGCGGGCCCTGCTGGGCGAGCGTCTGCGGGGCCATCCGACGCGAGCCAACTTCCGCACCGGTCATCTGACCATCTGCACGCTGGTGCCGATGCGCTCGGTTCCCCACCGCGTCATCTGCCTGCTCGGGCTCGACGACGGGGCGTTCCCTCGCCCGGCGCCACGCGACGGGGACGACCTGATGCTCGCGCACCCGCAGGTCGGGGATCGCGACCCCCGCATCGAGGATCGCCAGATGCTGCTCGACGCGCTGCTGGCTGCGGGCGACCGGCTGATCCTCACCTACTCCGGCAACGACGAGCGCACGAACGTGCTTCGGCCGCCGGCCGTGCCCGTCGGCGAGCTGCTGGACGTCGTCGACGCCACGGTCAGGGTCGAGGATACGTCCGTAGGCGGGGGCGCCGGTTCCGTCCGCCATCAACCCGTCCTCGCCCGCGAGCGAGTCGTGGTCCGCCACCCGCTGCAGCCCTTCGACCCTCGCAACTTCGTCCCGGGGGTGCTGATGCCCGATCGGGCCTGGAGCTTTGACCGGGTCACGCTCGCGGGAGCGCGAGCGCTGAGCGGCCCGCGCTCGAAGTCGGGACCGTTTCTGGCTGGGCTGCTGCCGGCGCTCGGAGGCAGCATCCTCGAGTGCGAGGACCTCGTGCGCTTCGTCTCGCACCCGGTCCGGGAGTTCCTGCGCCGCCGGCTCGGGGTCGGGGTGAGGGACTTCTCCGCCGAGGTGCAGGACGACCTCCAGGTCGAGCTGGACAACCTGCGGAAGTGGGGCGTCGGGGAGCGACTGCTGGGCGCTCGGCTCGCCGGCGTGGACGGGCGGACCGCGGTCCTGGCCGAGATCGCTCGCGGCACGCTCCCGCCGGGCGTGCTCGGTCAGCCGGTGGTCGACGAGGTGCTGCCGAGCGTCGAGGAGATCGTGGTCGAGGCCCAGAAGCTCCTCATCGCCGGCGCGCCGTCGCGCTCGATCGACGTTCGCGTCGCCCTGCCCGACGGACGCACGCTGAGCGGCACGGTTCCCGGGGTCAGCGGGGACGTTCTGCTCGCGCTCACCTACTCGCGCGTCGCCGCCCGGCACCGTCTCGCCGCCTGGGTACGGCTGCTCGCGCTGAGCGGGTCCTACCCCGAGCGGGCCTTCTCGGCGGTGACGGTGGGGCGCATCGCCCGCTCGGGCGAGGACGCCGGCGTGACCATGGCTCGGATCTGTCCGGTCGCGGAGGATCCGACCGGGCGGCGCGACTGGGCGCTGGAGCACCTCGCGGTGCTGGTCGACCTCCACGACCGCGGAATGCGTGAGCCGCTGCCGCTCTACGTCCGGACCTCGGCGGCGTACGGGCAGGCCGCCGTGGCCGGGCGTGATCCGCTGACGGCGGGCCGCCGGGAGTGGACCTCGCCGTGGAACTTCGACCTCGAGGACGCCGAGCCCGAGCACGAGCTGGTGCTGGGCGGCGTGCGGTCCTTCGACGAGCTGCTGTCACAAGCCCCGCGCCCCGACGAGGCCGGCCCGGGCTGGGAGGCCAGCGAGAGCACGCGGCTCGGGCGCCTCGCCCGGCGGCTGTGGGACGGCCTGCTGGCCTCAGAGGCGGTCAGCGTCCGGTGACCGGCGCGGTCGCGTCAGAGGCGGTCAGCGTCCGATGACCGGCGAGGCCCGGAGCCGGCCGTTTGACGTCTGCGGGCCGCTGCCGACCGGAGTGACGGTGCTGGAGGCGAGCGCCGGTACCGGCAAGACCTACACCGTCGCCGCCCTCGCCGCGCGTTACGTCGCGCAGGGCATGCCGCTCGAGCAGCTGTTGCTGGTCACGTTCACCCGCATGGCCACCGGAGAGCTGCGCGAGCGCGTGCGAGAACGCCTGGTCAGCGCCGAGCGGGGCCTGGATCGGGCGCTCGGCGGGGTGGCGCCGGGCGCGCACGACCAGGTGGCGCAGATGCTCGCCGACGGTGCCGTGGCCGAGGTCGCGCTCCGGCGTGATCGGCTCCGTCGCGCGCTGGCCGACTTCGATGCCGCGACGATCGCCACCACGCACGGGTTCTGTCAGGAGGTGCTCGGGGGTCTGGGGATCGCCGGGGACCTTGAGCGCGACGTCACTTTCCTCGAGGACGTGAGCGACCTCGTCGGCGAGGTCCTCGACGATCTCTACGTGCGCCGCTTTCACCGTCACGACACGCCTCCGTTCGGGCGGGCGGAGGCCGCCGCGATCGCCCAGGTGGCGATCCAGAACCCGGGCGCGCCGATCGTGCCCGCCTCCGGCGCCGTCCCGGAGATGCGCCGCCGCCTCGCCGTGGCCGTCCGTGAGGAGCTCGAGCATCGCAAGCGCGCGATGGCGGTGATGACCTATGACGATCTGCTGACGCGCCTCGACGAGGCGCTGGCCGGCGAGGGGGGCAGGCTCGCGGCGCAGCGGCTGCGCGCTCGCTATGGCGTCGTGCTGGTCGACGAGTTCCAGGACACCGACCCCATCCAGTGGGACATCATGCGGCGCGCGTTCGGGGACACCGGCGCGACGCTCGTCCTCATCGCCGATCCCAAGCAGGCGATCTACGCCTTCCGCGGCGCCGACGTCTACGCCTACCTTCAGGCCGCCGCCGCCACCGCCGCCACCAGCGCCACGCTCGAGGTCAACTGGCGCAGCGATCAGGGGCTGATCCACGCCTACGACGCGATCTTCGCCGGGGCTCGGCTCGGCCACGAGGGCATCGTCTATCGCCAGGTCCGCGCCGCGCCGGCCAACCAGTCCTCGCGCCTGTCGGGTGCCCCCGTCGGGGCACCCCTGCGGATCCGGGTCGTGGGTCGCGACGAGCCGTCGATCTCGCTCAGTCCCAAGGGCTGGGCCCGCAACGCGTCCGCCCGCGCGCACATCGCCCAGGACCTCGCGGCCGACCTGGTCGCGCTGCTGTCCGGCGAGGCGGAGATCGAGTCGCGCTCGCAGGAGGGCGAGAGCCTTGGCCGCCGCCGCGTGGCGCCCGGGCACGTCGCGGTGCTCGTGCCCACCAATCGCAATGCGGCGCTGATCCGCGACGCCCTCGCCGACGCCGGCATCCCCGCGGTCATCAATGGCGCCGGCAGCGTGTTCGCAACTGGGCCCGCGGGTGAGTGGCTGCGTCTGCTTCAGGCCATCGAGCGCCCCACGGCCCCCGGGCCCGCCCGTTCGGTCGCGCTGACCTGCTTCTTCGGCTGGTCCGCCGAGCAGGTGGCCAGGGCGTCGGACGCAGCCTGGGAGGAGCTGCACCGCCGGCTGCACGACTGGGCGCGCGTGCTGCGGGTGGAGGGCGTCGCCTCGCTGACGGAGAGGATCACGCTGCTCGAGCGCCTGCCCGAGCGGATCCTCGCCGCCGCCGGCGGCGAGCGCCGGCTCACCGACCTGCGTCACGTCGGACAGCTGCTGCACGCCGCGGCGGCCGCCGAGCAGCTCGGGACCACGGCCCTGACCGCGTGGCTGGCGCGGCGCATCGCGCAGGCCGACCAGGACACCGGGGACGAGGAGCGCAGCCGCCGCCTGGACTCCGACGCGCAGGCGGTCCAGGTGCTGACCGTCCACCGCAGCAAGGGCCTCGAGTTCCCGATCGTCTACCTGCCCTTCCTGTGGGAGCCCGGCTTCATCCCCAAGGATCGTCGGCCGGTCTGCTTCCACGACCCCGACGCCGGCAACGCCCGGACGATCGACGTCAGCCTGCAGGGATCGGCCTTCGCGCGGCACCGGCAGCAGAACGTCGTGGAGCAGCGTGGCGAGGAGCTGCGGCTGGCCTACGTCGCGCTGACCCGCGCCCAGCACCAGGCGGTCGTTTGGTGGGCGGGTTCCTATGACAGCCGCGACTCGCCACTCGGTCGGGTCCTGTTCGCCCGAGATCCCGAGGGCAACGTGGCCTACGCGGGCACCTCCACGCCGACCGACGAGGCCGCCCTGGCGCGGTTCCAGGCCCTGGCCGCCGCCGCGCCGGGCTGCGTTGCCGTCGAGCGGTCGAGCCTCGAGTTGCCCGTCACATGGTCGGGCCCGCTGGCCCCGCCGGTGCCGCTGGAGGCCGCGGCCTTTGACCGCGGGCTCGACCGGCGCTGGCGGCGCACGTCCTACAGCGACATCACTGCGGGGTCATATGACGCTCGGGTGAGCAGCGAGCCGGAGGAGGGGGTGCTCAGCGACGAGCCCGACGTGGCCTCGGTTGCCACCGCTGAGGTGGCCGGGAGCGCTCGCGTGGCCTCGCTCGCGACCGGGGTGGCGGCCTCCGGTCCTACCCCCGACCCCTCGCCGACGGTGTCGCTGCTGGCCGAGATGGGGGTCGGGGTCCATGTCGGGACGCTCGTGCACCGGGTGCTGGAGGCGACCGACTTCGCGGCCGTGGACCTCGAGCGCGAGCTGCGCGCGCAGCTCGCGGCCGCGCAGGCGTGGCGCGCCGTCGAGCTCGGCGACCGGGAGATGGTGGTGGCCGGCTTGCGCGCCGCGATCCAGACGCCGCTCGGGCCGCTGCCGGGCGACATGAGCCTGCGCGACGTGCGGCGCCGGGATCGGCTCGACGAGCTGTGGTTCGAGCTGCCGCTGGCCGGCGGTGACCAGCCGACCGGACGACTCACGCTGGCCGCCATCGCCGAGGCCCTGCGCGCGCACCTACCGCCCGACGATCCTCTGGTCGGATACGCCGACCGCCTCGCGGACCCGGCGCTGCGCCAGGCCGTGCGGGGCTATCTCACCGGCAGCCTCGACCTCGTCGTGCGCACCTTTGGCCCGCAGGGCGCCCCCCGCTTCACCGTGCTCGACTACAAGACCAACTGGCTCGCCGCGCCGGGCCAGGAGCTGACTACGTGGCAGCACCGTCCGGCTGCGCTCGCGGCGGAGATGCAGCGAGCGCACTACGGGCTGCAGGCCGTCCTGTACACGGTCGTGCTGCACCGCTACCTGCGCTGGCGCCTGCCCGGCTATGACCCGGCGCGCAACCTCGCCGGCGTTCTCTACCTGTTCCTGCGCGGGATGACCGGCCCGGACACGCCCGTGCTCGACGGGGGGCGGTGCGGGGTGTTCACCTGGCGTCCGTCAGGAGCGCTGGTCGAGGCGCTGAGCGACGTGCTCGACGGCGCGGGGACAGCATGACGGCGCTGGCGGCCGCTGCGGGCCGGGTCGATCTCCGACGCGCAACCGGGATGCCGTGAGCGATCCCGCGACCACGCGCGATCCGTTCGACGTCCGCCGCGCCCGGCGCGCGCCCGGGCTGCTGAGGGACTTCAACGACGCGGGCGTGCTGGCGGCGGCCGACGTGCACGTCGCCCTGCGCCTGGCCGGCCTCGGTGGCGAGTCCGACGAGTCGGTGATCCTCGCCGCCGCGCTCGCCGTCCGCGCGCCGCGCCTCTCGCACGTGTTCGTCGACCTCGCCACGATCCGCGACACCGCGACCGTCGACGCCGACGAGCCCGTCGACCTCTCGACGCTGCCCTGGCCCACGGCTGCCGAGTGGACCGAGCGGGTCGCCGCCAGCGGGCTCGTCACGTGCGGGGAGGAAGTGGCGGCGCCGAGCCGCCGGCTTGACGGCGGGAATGCGTCGAAGGGTCGTCTGTCTCCCAGGGAGGATGCGGCGAAGCCCCGACCGCTTCGCCTGATCGGCACGTGGCTGTACCTCGACCGCTACTGGCGCGAGGAGCGGGTCCTCGCGACGGACCTCCGCGCCCTGTGCGATCAGCAGCCGGAGGGCGTCCGGGTCACGATCCTCGCCGACGGGCTGGCGCGCCTGTTCGCCGGCGAGAGGGACGGCCGCCAAGCGCTGGCGGCCGCGACTGCAGTCCTGCGCCGCCTCACGGTCATCGCGGGTGGGCCGGGGACCGGCAAGACGACGATCCTGGCTCGGGTCGTGGCGCTGCTGGCCGAGCAGGCGGTGGCCGCCGGTTCGCCCGCGCCGCTCGTCGCGCTCGCGGCGCCGACGGGCAAGGCCGCCGCCCGGCTCGAGGAAGCCGTGACCGAGGGGGCGAGCGAGCTCGACGTGTCCGGCCCGGTGCGTGCCCAGCTGCTGGCCCTGCGGGCATCGACGCTGCACCGGCTGCTGGGTCGGCGCTCGGGCAGTCACAGCCGCTTCCGCCACGACCGCAGCCAGCGCCTCGCCCACGACGTGGTGATCGTCGACGAGATGTCGATGGTGTCGCTGTCGATGATGGCGCGGCTCGTGGAGGCGATTCGCCCCGACGCCCGGCTGATTCTCGTCGGCGATCCCGGACAGCTGACCTCGATCGAGGCGGGCGCGGTGCTCCGCGACATCGTCGGACCCGCGGGCGACGGCCCGCGAATCGGATCCGTGGCGCGCACGCTGCTGGCGCAGGCGACCGGCTACGAGATGCCGGCGCCCGACCAGTTGTCCGGCGCCACGGTCGGCGCGGGCTCGGGCGCAGGCGCCACGACGCAGGCGGCGCCGGGACCCACGATCGGGGACGGCATCGTCGTGCTCGACCGCGTCCATCGCTTCGGCGGTGGGATCAGACGGTTGGCCGAGGCGATCCGCCGCGGCGACGCCGACACGGTGATCGAGGTGCTGAGGCAGGCGCCCGAGGGAGTGAGCTGGATCCCCGTCGACGCCGCCGATCCCGCCGCCGGGACGCTCTTACGGGATCCCGCGGCCCACGGCGACATGACCCCCCCGCGCGAGGTTCTGGCCCCGGTCCGGGAGCGCGCGGTCGCCGCGGGCCGGGCGGTGCTCGACGCCGCCCGGGCCGGCGCCGCGAGCGAGGCGATCGCGGCCCTCGGCGCCTTCAGGATTCTCTGCGCGCACCGCCAGGGGCCCCATGGCGTGGCGGCGTGGACGGGTCAGGTCGAGGGCTGGCTCGCGCGCGGGGTGGCCGACTTCGCGCCCGATGGTCGCTGGTACGCGGGGCGCCCGCTGCTCGTGACCGAGAACGACCACGAGCTGCGGCTCTACAACGGCGACACCGGCGTCGTGGTGCAGAGCCCCCTGGACATCGATCGCCTCAGCGCCGCGTTCGAGCGCCAGGGAGAGATCGTTCACATCAGCCCCACCAGGCTGGCAGCGGTCGACACCCTGTACGCGATGACGATCCACAAGAGCCAGGGGTCGCAGTTCGACACCGCCGTCGTCCTGCTGCCGCCCCCCACATCCCGCATCCTCACCCGAGAGCTGCTCTACACCGCCGCGACTCGCGCCCGGAAGCTCCTGATCCTGGTCGGCACCGAAGCGTCCATCCGCGCCGCCCTCGCTCGTCCCGTCGCGCGGGCGTCGGGGTTGCGGTGGCGGTTATGGGGGGAGGAGGCACCCGTGGCGAAGTGCGTCGGGTGTTGACGGTTCTGGCCCCGCAACTCTGGAGAGCAGCGCGCGTTCCGATCCGCATGCACACAGGATTCGGGTGTTTCTTGATGAGTCGAAAGCTCGTCGTGCTCGCGTCCCAGGCACGGGCACACAACGTCAACAATCCGGGAAGGGAGCACCCAGTGAGAACCAGGCTGATGTTTCTCGTCGCTTTGATCGGCGTGAGCAGTGCGGTCGAGGTGAGCCTGGGCGCCGCAGCCGCAAGCGGGAAGCCCCTCACGACCAAGATAGCCTGCACCATGAGCCTGCCAGTGGTGGCACCGGACTCGGCCACTCGGTTCGGCCTGGTCAGGTG
>JBPCPO010000009.1:0-5937 GCA_050999075.1 Solirubrobacteraceae bacterium | reverse complement strand
CCGGTGTGGGTGAAGCCATGGAGCATCAGGAGCGTGGGCGCCATCGGAATCGCATCATGACCGCCACTGGCCCCGAAGCCGCCACCGACTCCTACCTCCTGCTGCGCGCGCTGTGCGACGAGCTCGGCCGCTGCGGCGTGCGTCACGCGTGCACCTCGCCGGGCTCGCGCTGCACGCCGCTGGTGCTCTCGCTCGTGCGCGAGCAGAGGATCCGGTGCTGGTCGCACATCGATGAGCGCTGCGCCGGCTTCTTCGCCTTGGGCGCGGCCAAGGCGTCCGGGCGTCCGGTGACGATCACCTGCACGTCGGGCACCGCCGCCGCCAACCTCGCCCCCGCAGTGATCGAGGCCTTCCAGGCGCGCGTGCCCTTGATCGTGCTCACCGCCGACCGCCCGCCTGAGCTGCGCGGCGTCGGTGCCGGCCAGACCATCGACCAGATCAAGCTCTACGGCGACGCCGTCAAGTGGTTCGTCGAAGTCGGCGTCCACGACGCCACGCCCGAGCGGCTGCGGTGGATCCGGGGGCTCGCCTGCCGGGCCTACTGGACGACCTTGGACGGCCGGCCCGGACCGGTCCACCTCAACTTCCCCCTGCGCGAGCCGCTGGTGCTCGAGCAGGCGCTGCCCGATGATCTCGGCGGGCGCCCCGGTGCCAGGCCGTGGGTGATGCGCCCCCGCACGGCGCTCCTCCCCTCCCCCGCCGGGCGTCGGATCCCCCCGCGCTGCGTGGTCGTCGCGGGACGCAGCGAGCGCGGCCCGGAGCTCGGACGGGCGGCCGCGCGCTTCGCCCAGCGCGCGGGCGCAGCGCTGCTGGCTGACCCCCTCTCCGGCGCGCGACATGGACCCGCGGCGATCGCGCACTACGACGTGCTGCTGCGCGATCAGGCTTTCGCCCGGGCGATGGCGCCCGAGCTGGTGATCAGGATCGGCGACCTGCCGACCTCGAAGGCTCTGCGGGGCTGGCTGGCCGCGCTTGAGGATGCCGAGCAGGTCGCCCTTGACCCCGAGGGGGCGTGGCAGGATCCAGCCGCAGCCCTGAGCGCGACCCTGCGGGGCGACCCGGTGGCGACGCTCGAGGCCTGGACCCCCGCGGGGCCGCCTGACCCGGATTGGCTGGCGGCGTGGAGATCCGCGGACCAGACGGCGACCGAGAAGCTGACCGCGGTGCTCGGCGGTGAGCTCTCCGAGCCGCTGGTCGCGTGGCGGCTCGGCGAGTGGCTACCCGCGGAGGCGACGCTGTTCGTGGCCTCCTCGATGCCGGTGCGCGACCTCGAGCTCTGCTTTCCCGCCCGCGCCGACGCTCCGCGCGTGCTGTGCAACCGCGGCGCGAACGGGATCGACGGGACGGTGTCCTCCGCCTTCGGCTCCTGCGCCGTCGCGCAGGAGCCGGTGGTACTACTGATTGGAGACGTCGCCCTGGCCCACGACATCGGCGGCCTGCTCGCTGCCCGCCGGTTGGGCCTCTCGCTCACGATCGTGCTGCTCAACAACGATGGCGGCGGGATCTTCCAGTTTCTGCCCGCGTCCGGGGAGACCGACGCATTCGAGGAGCACGTGGCGACGCCACATGGCCTGCCCTTCGCCCACGCTGCGGCGCTCTACGGCGCGCGCCACGAGCAGCCGGCGACGCTCGCGCAGCTGCACGGCGCGCTCGACCGGGCGCTGCACTCGAGCGCGACGACGATCATCGAGGTTCGCACCGATCGCGCCGAGAACTTCGAGCTGCACCGGCGCATGGCCGCGGCGGTGATGGAGGATGGAGGACCTACCCCGCCAGTAGGGGCAGCAGCGCCTCGAGCTTGACCTCGGACTCGGCCAGCTCGGCGGCCGGATCGGAGTCATGTACGATCCCGCAGCCGGCGTAGCACCGCGCGAGGCGGCCGCGCAGCAGGGCGCAGCGCAGGGCGACGCAGAACTCGCCGTCGCCGCTGGCGTCGGTCCAGCCCACCGGGCCGGCGTACCACCCGCGGTCGAGTCCTTCGAGCGCGGGGATCAGCTTCGCGACGAGCGCTGCGGGCTCTCCTCCGACCGCCGGAGTCGGATGCAGCAGGCCGGCGAGCTCGATCGCGCCGATCGAGGAGGCCAGCTGCGCCCGAATCGGCGCCGCGAGATGCTGGATGTTGGCGATCCGCACGATCACCGGCTCGGGCGCGGCGGTCACCCACACCGAGTGCGCCCGTAGCGTCCGGGCGATGCGCCGGGCCACGATCGCGTTCTCCTCGCGATCCTTGTCGCTGCGCATCAGCTGCTCGCCGAGATGGTCGTCGACGGCAGGGTCCGCGCTTCGCCGCGCGGACCCCGCGAGCGCGACGGTACTGGCGCGCTGCCCGTCACGGCGCACCAGCAGCTCAGGGCTGGCGGCCAGAAACGTGGCGTCCGCCCGGCCGACGGCGAACACGTAGCACGATCCGAACGCCTCGCGCAGAAGGCCGAGGATCGCGCCCGGTTCGTGCTCGACGGGAGCGTGGACCTCGACTTCGCGCGCCAGCACGATCTTCTCGAGCTCGCCGCCGCGGATGCGCTCCGTGGCTCGCGAGACCGCCTCCTCGAAGTGCGAGGGCGCCATCGGACTCAGCACCCTGTAGGCCCCGGTCGGAGAGGGGTCGAGCAGCGGTAGCGGCACCTCGCGCAGCTCTCCCAGGCGCCGCTCCACGGCGTTCAGTGCGTCCGCGATCGTGTCGTCGGGAGCCACCTGCGCGTTCACGGTCAGCCACACCTGGCCGGACTTGCGCGACAGCGAGATATCGGGCACGACCAGCGACGCCGGCGCAAAGCCCTCCCAGCTCGCCGAGCTTCCGCCGTCGGGGGCGAAGGCAAAGCCCCCCAGGGCCACCAGGCCCACCCCCGACGGACCGTCGGGGGTGTCGGCCAGTGCTCCCGCGGCGAACCGGCGCCACCGCAACCCGACCTGGGCAAAGCGGTTTGCGCCCCGGGCCTCGATCGCGCATAGACAGCCCAGCGCCGCCAGCGCCCACCCGTCGCGCTCGGGCTCCTCGAAGCAGAACCAGTGCTCCCCCGGCCGGCGCGACGCCGCCACGACCGCCGTCGGATCGACCGGGCGGACGAGCTTTGCGCTGAGGCTGACCGCAACCGTGACTCCACTCCCGCGGGCGCGCCGCAGCGCGGCCTCCAAGCGGCGCTCGAGGCGCCCCTGGGCCTCGGCGTCGAGCCATTCCCGCGCAGGCTTGGCTGCCGCGACATGGGTCATCAACGACGGAGGCTACTCCCGGGGGGGAACCGTGATGCCACCCTCCCCCTGCGGCCGCTCGGCGAATTGGCTGATCCCCGGACTCGGCGCGCTCGCACTTCAGGGCCGGATGAAGGTGTCCGGATCGGGGCCGGTGCGCTCGCCGGCGTCGAGTGCCTCGATCGCGGCCAGCTCGTCGTCGCTCAGGGTGAAGTCGAACACGTCGAAGTTCTCGACGATCCGCTCCGGCGTGACCGATTTCGGGATCACCACGTTGCCCAGCTGCAGATGCCAGCGAATCACGACCTGGGCCGGCGTCTTGCGGTGAGCGTCGGCGATCTCGGTGATCACCGGGTCGTCGAGCGCCTCACCCTGCGCGAGCGGACTCCATGCTTCGGTCACGATCCCCAGCTCGGCGTGCTCGTGGCGTAGACCGGCCTGCTGGAAGTGCGGATGCAGCTCGACCTGGTTGACGGCGGGGGTAACTCCGGTCTCGTCGATCAGACGCTCGAGATGGGCGGGCTGGAAGTTCGACACGCCGATCGCGCGAGCCAGTCCCTGGGCCTGCAGGTCGATGAGCGCCCTCCACGTGTCGACGTAAAGGTCGTGCGCCGGAACCGGCCAGTGGATCAGGTAGAGGTCGACGTGGTCGACCTCGAGCTGGTCGAGGCTCGCCTTCAGGGCTCGCGTCGCCTGCTGATAGCCATGATCGTCGTTGAAGCACTTGGTGGTGATGAACACGTCGTCGCGATCCAAGCCGGCGGCGTGGATCGCCTGTCCGACGCCGGCCTCGTTCTGGTAGACCGCTGCCGTGTCGATGTGCCGATAGCCGGCCAGCAGCGCGCGCGTGGCCACCTCGGCGGTGTCCGCGGGTGGGACCTGAAACACCCCGAAGCCGAGCTGGGGGATCGCGACGCCGTCACGAAGATTAACCGTGGGAACCTTGCTGGCGAATGAAGTCATAACCGCATGGTGCCCAGATGCGCCTCCCCATAATCAAAAATGCTCTCGGTGGAGCTGCTGTCGTAGGCTAGGTCTCCGCCCGCCCCCGGGAGATCGCGATCTCACCTGTCCGGGCCATCTCGATCAGCCCGAACGGCCGCACGAGCCGCTCGAAGGCCTCCACCTTCTCCTGCGTCCCGGTCACCTCCGCGATCACCGAGCGCTTGTTCAGATCGACGATCTTGGCCCGGAAGATCTCGCAGATCTGCATCACCTCGGCGCGGCTGGCGCCGTCGGCCGAGACCTTGAACAGCGCGAGCTCCCGCGCGAGCGTCTGGTCAGGCTCGAGGTCGCGAATCTTCAGGACGTTGATCAGCTTGTGCAACTGCTTGGTGACCTGGTCGATCGGGTGCACAGCGCCGTCGAGCGTCAGCGTGATCCGCGAGATCGCGTCGTCGTCAGTGGGCCCGACGGCGAGCGTGTCGATGTTGAACCCGCGCCGGGCGAACAGCCCGGCGATCCTGGTCAGCACGCCGGGCTTGTTCTGGACCAGGATCGAGAGGATGTGCTTGCGGCCGCTGCGCTGGTTGCCGGCCGCCTCGAGCTCGTCGAGCGACAGCAGCTCCTTGGTCGCCGGCGCTCCCATCACCCCACCATCTCCCGTGCCGCCTTGCCGGCGGGGATCATCGGGTAGGTGTTCTCCTCGCGGGTGACCCGCACGTCGACGAGCACCGGCCCGTCGGTGGCAATCGCCGCCCGCATGTCGTCCACGAGCGTGTGCTTGTCGCGCAGCCGCACCCCGGTCGCGCCGTAGGCCTCGGCAACCTTGACGAAGTCCGGCCACTCCCCCATGTCGACCTGGCTGTAGCGCTTGTCCCAGAACAGCTCCTGCCACTGACGCACCATGCCGAGATAGCCGTTGTTCATGATGAACACCTTGATCGCGATCCCCTCCTGCGAGCAGGTCGCGAGCTCCTGCATGTTCATCTGCACCGACCCGTCGCCCGCGATGCAGACGACGGTCTGCTCCGGGCACCCGATCTTCGCCCCCATCGCGGCGGGAAGCCCGAACCCCATCGTCCCGAGTCCGCCGGAGTTGATCCACCGTCGAGGCTCCCGGAAATGGAAGTGCTGCGCCGCCCACATCTGATGCTGTCCGACGTCGCTGGTGATGATCGCGTCGCCCCCGGTGGCCTGATAGAGGGCCTGGATCATGTACTGCGGCTTGATCTCGGCGTCCTTGGAGTCCTCGTAGGACAGCGGATAGCGCTCCTTCCAGGTGCGGATCCGCGAGCACCACTCCTCGAGCCGGCCGGGATCGGCCTCGAGCGCCCGGTACTCGGCCGTCAGCCGAGGGACGATGTTCTTCGCATCGCCGACGATCGGGATGTGGGCGGGCACGTTCTTGGAGATCTCGGCGGGATCGATGTCGATGTGGATGAACTTCGCCCGCGGCGCGAACTCCGACAGCTTGCCGGTGATCCGATCGTCGAAGCGCGCGCCGATGGCGACGATCAGGTCGGCCTCGTCCATGGCGTAGTTCGCGGCGCGGGTGCCGTGCATCCCCAGCATCCCCAGCCACTGCTCGTGCGGAGCCGGAAAGCCGCCGAGTCCCATCACGGTGCAGGTGACCGGGAACCTGTCGGCCAGGACGAGCTCGGTCAGCTCGGGGGCGGCGTTGGCGCTGATCACCCCGCCGCCGGCGTAGATCACCGGTCGGTGGGCATTGGCCAGCGCCTTCGCCGCCTGGCGGATCTGCTTCTGGTTCCCGTCGGTGGTGGGCTGGTAGCCGGGAAGGTGGACGTCGGT
>JBPCPO010000028.1:0-10014 GCA_050999075.1 Solirubrobacteraceae bacterium | reverse complement strand
TGGTGATGGCCGCGGTCAGCGTCGTCTTGCCATGGTCGATGTGACCGATGGTGCCGACGTTGACATGGGGCTTATCGCGCTCGAACTTGGCCTTCGCCACTTTGGTGTCGCTCCTTCTTCTTAATCGGTTGTGTCCGTCTTGAGGACAACTTGCTCAGGATATAAGTTTCCGTCTGTCGCCGCAGCCCGACGGTCGTGGCGTGCTGCTGGCCCGCGCGCGGGCGGGTGCTACTCGTCGCCGCCGATCGCCTCGGCGATGTTCGGGGGCACTTCCGCGTAGCGGTCGAACTGCATCGTGTAGGTCGCCCGGCCCTGGGTGTTGGACCGCACATCGGTGGCGTAGCCGAACATCTCGGCCAGCGGCACCTCCGCGCTGACCACCTGCGCGTTGCCGCGCTGCTCCATGCCGAGGATGTGGCCTCGGCGGCGGTTGAGATCGCCGATCACCTCGCCCATGAACTCCTCGGGGGTCACCACCTCGACGGCGAACACCGGCTCGAGCAGGACGGGCTTGGCGCGCTGCACGGCCGCCTTGAGCGCCAGCGACCCCGCGACCCGGAAAGCGATCTCCGATGAGTCGGTGTCGTGGTACTTGCCGTCGGTCAGCGTGACGCGCACGTCGACCATCGGGTAGCCGGCTCGGGGGCCGTTCTCGAGCGCCTCCTCGACGCCCTTCTCGACCGCGGGAATGAATTCGGTGGGCACCGAGCCGCCCCTGACCTTGTTGACGAAGTCAAAGCCCTCGCCCGGCGCGGGCTCGATGTTGATGTAGACGATCCCGTACTGGCCCGAGCCGCCGGTCTGGCGCACGAAGCGTCCCTCGACCTTGGTCGCGCTGCCACTGATCGTCTCCCGGTAGGACACCTGCGGGCGACCGACGTTGGCGTCGACCTTGTACTCGCGCAGCATCCGGTCGACCAGCACCTCGAGGTGCAGCTCGCCCATGCCGGAGATCTCGGTCTGCCCGGTGTCCTCGTTGGTGCGGACCTGGAAGGTGGGATCCTCCTCGGCCAGGCGCGCGAGCGCGACCGACATCTTCTCCTGGTCGATCTTCGTCTTGGGCTCGATCGCGACCTTGATCACGGGCTCGGGGAAGACGATCGTCTCGAGCTTGATCGGCCGGTCGGGTGCCGCGAGCGTGTCGCCGGTCACCACCTGCTTGATCCCCACCCCGGCGGCGATGTCGCCGGCGTAGACCTCCTGCAGCTCCTCGCGCTCGTTGGCGTGCATCATCAGGATCCGTCCCACGCGCTCGGTCTTGCCGGTGCTCACGTTGAGCACCCGGGACCCGGCGGCGAGCCGACCCGAGTAGACCCGGAAGTAGGTCAGCTTGCCGACGTACGGATCGGCCATGATCTTGAACGCCAGCGCGGCGAACGGCTCCTCGTCGGAGGCGGTTCGCTGCGCCGGGCGCCCACCGTCGTCCGAGCTCTTGTCGGACTCGATCCCCTGCACCGCCGGTACCTCGAGCGGGCTCGGGAGGTAGTCGATCACGGCGTTCAGCAGCGGCTGCACGCCCTTGTTCTTGAAGCTCGAGCCGCACAGGACGGGGGTCATCTTGGTCCCCAGGGTGGCTTTGCGGATCGCCTGCTTGAGCCGCGCCACGGAGATCTCCTGATCCTCGAGGATCAGCTCGACCAGCCCGTCGTCGTAGCGGGAGACCTCCTCGAGCAGGTGCTCGCGCGCCGCGGCCGCAGCGTCGACCAGCTCGGCCGGGATGTCGATCACGTCCTGCTCCTTGCCCAGCTCGTCGTGGTAGACGATGGCCTTGCCCTGGACGAGGTCGACGATGCCCTTGAACTCGGACTCGGCGCCGATCGGCAGCTGAATCGGGACCGGGTGCGCCCCGAGCCGCTGGATCATCGTCTGCACGCCACGGTCGAAGTCGGCGCCGATCCGGTCCATCTTGTTGATGTAGGCGATCCGCGGCACGTGGTACTTGTCGGCCTGGCGCCACACCGTCTCTGACTGAGGCTCGACCCCGGCGACCGAGTCGAACAGCGCGATCGCGCCGTCGAGCACGCGCAGCGAGCGCTCCACCTCGACGGTGAAGTCGACGTGTCCGGGGGTGTCGAGGATGTTGATGCGGTGTTCGTCCCACTCGCAGGTCGTGGCCGCCGAGGTGATCGTGATCCCCCGCTCCTGCTCCTGCTCCATCCAGTCCATCACGGCCGCACCCTCGTGAACCTCACCCATCTTGTAGGTCCTGCCGGTGTAATAGAGGATGCGCTCGGTCGTCGTCGTCTTGCCGGCGTCGATGTGCGCCATGATCCCGATGTTGCGAGTCTTTGCAAGTGAGAACGAGCGAGGCATGAAATTCGATTCCTGTGATTGCCATCCCAGTGCTGGAGCGCGGACATGAAAAAGGGCCCAGTGGGCCCAGTCACGACGCAGCTGTCGGCAGAGGGCGGATGTCTATGGGGTCGGCGTCTCCATTGCTTGGATCTTCCACGCCCAGCAGCGAGCACAGATCAACGCGGCGCCGCCCGAGGCGAAGCCCGAGGATAGCAGAGGCCAGCGCGAATCTCCGGGCCTTTCGGCTCCCCCGCCCCGGCCGCATGAGCCGGCCCTCAATGACCCCGCGCGGGTACCCCGGTGCCGATCCTCGGGTGGAGCCCGTCCCAGGTGAACCGGTCGAGCATCAGCAGGCGGTTGGCCGAGGTGTGGGAGGGGTAGAGCTGCGCGTGGAACAGGATGTAGGTCCGTCGGTCGGGACCCTGCACCGGATGCGAGGAGTGACCGGGACCGACGAAGCCGTGCCCGCTGCGCAGGATCGGGTCGGGGCGCTTGACGAAGGGATCCCTCATCGGATCGGCGGACGTCGCCACGCCCACCCCGTAGGTGTAGTCCCAGGTGCTGGCGCCGCTGTAGAGCAGGTAGAACAGTCCGTTGTGGTAGAAGGGCTCCGGCCCCTCGACGGTGCAGCTCGTCGCCGGGTCGCACTCCCAAGAACGCCCGGCCTGCAGGACCTGGTGCACCTGAGGGGCCAGCCGCAGGCCGTCGTAGGACAGCTTGCCGGCCCAGATCTGGGTGGGCTGATCGGCCCAGAACAGATACAGCTGACGCGTGCGCTGGTCACGCACCACGCTCGGATCGATCGAGCCCCCGAGGTGCTCCGGCTCCTGGCTGACCCCGTTGAGCTGGCCGCGGTAGTGGAGGATGCTCGTGTGCCAGGGGCCGCTGAGCGAAGTTGCCCTCGCCACGCCGATCACCATCGTGCCCGGGGCCACCGGACCCTCGCCGGGGATCTCGAGACCCACCCGGTCGGGGTTGTACTGGGCGGCGAAGTACACCACCCAGTGGCGCTGAATGCGAAAGATCTCCGGCGCCCAGTACCGACCACCCGTATAGCTGCCGTTCGGTCGCACCGCCCACCAGGGCTGATGGCCGGCGGGGAACACGTATCCCGCGGGCTTCCAATGAACCAGGTCCTGGGACTCCCGAATCGGAAACGCATCGCGCTGGTAGTTGGACGTGCACACCATGTAGTAGCGCCAGCCGCCGGTTCTCGCCTCGATCACGCTCGGATCGGGGCACGACAGCGGACCGCCGGTGGCGGCGCTGCGCAGCGGATTGGCGTAGTGCTCGGAGGTCGCGCCGGCTCCCCCGGGTATGCTCAGCACCGCGACGACCAGCAGCACCAGGCAGACGGCCGGCCCAAGTGGGGTACCCAGCATTCGGGCCAGGCGCCGTCGCGGCAATCCGACCCGGCCACGGCGCCGGCTGCGGTTGCGTCTGCGGAAGGACTCGGGTCCGGTGGCCGGCCGGAGACGCAGGGCTTCCGGTCCGCCGGTTCCCGGAGGGCGCAGGGGATCTGGTCCGCCGGTTCCCGGAGGGCGCAGCGGATCCGGTCCGCCATCGCGGCGGGAGCGCAGGGAATCCGGCCCGCGGGTCCGCCGACGGCGGAAGGGGTCCGGTCCGCCGTCGCGCCGACTTCGCGCGGGCAACGAGCGCTCTACCAGCGATAGTGCGCGAAGGCCTTGTTGGCCTGCGCCATGCGGTAGATGTCGTCCTTGCGCTTGAACGCGCCGCCCTGCTGCTGCTGGGCGTCGAGCAGCTCGTTGGCCAACCGCTGGGCCATCGTCTTCTCCCGCCGTTGGCGCGCGAACTGCACCAGCCAGCGCACCGCCAGGGTCCGCGCCCGGCGCGCCGGCACCTCGACGGGAACCTGATACGTGGCGCCTCCAACCCTGCGCGAGCGGACCTCGAGCACCGGCGTCAATGCCTTCACCCCCGCCTCTAGCTGCTCGACCGGGTTCTTCCCGGTCCGCTCAGCCAGGATGGCCAGCGCGTCGTAGACGATCGTCTCGGCCAGCGACTTCTTGCCGTCGAGCATCACCTTGTTGATGACCTGCTGGACGAAGCGGTTGCGGTGGACGGCATCGGGCTCGATCGGCCTGATCTGAGCGGCGGCGCGACGCGGCACGAGCGGCTACTTGGCCTTCACGCCGTACTGCGAACGGGCCTTCTTGCGGTCACCCACGCCGGCGGCGTCAAGGGTTCCGCGGATCACCTTGTAGCGGAACCCGGGCAGGTCCTTGACCCGTCCGCCACGCACGAGGACGACCGAGTGCTCCTGGAGGTTGTGGCCCTCGCCGGGGATGTAGGCCCCGACCTCCATGCCGTTGGTGAGGCGCACGCGGGCGACCTTGCGCAGCGCTGAGTTCGGCTTCTTGGGCGTCGTCGTGTAGACGCGGGTGCAAACCCCGCGCCGCTGGGGCGCAGCAACCTTCTTCTTGCGGCCCTTGCCCGATTTCAGCCCTGGCGTGGCCAGCTTCTTCTTCGGCGCGGTGCGCCCCTTGCGGATCAGCTGGCTCGTCGTCGGCATGCGTGCGGAGGGTAGCAGGGAAGCTCCGGGGCGCCCACACCGGCGGCCATCCGCCCGCGAGCCCGGGTTACGCCGGTGCGCCGGCGGCGCGCACCGGCGCCGGCATCAGCCATGCCGCCACGAGCACGAGCACGAAGGCCAGGCACTCCACGACCAGCACCGCCGGGTGGGCCGAGAGCGGATCTCCGAACACGATGATCCCGCCCACGATCCCGGACACGTTCGCTGCGGTTCCGGTGATGGCGATCACGGGGACCGCGTCCCCGTCCTGCAGTCCCTTGGCCGAGGCGTAGAAGGCGGCGATCGACGCCGCGACGGTGACCAGCGTCCAGGGCGACAGCAGCCCCTCCACCCCGGCGGTGCCCACGAGCCCCGACAGAGCTTTGATCGCCACGTCGGAGACCCCGAACAGGATCCCGGCGGCGGCGCCGAGCATGAACCCGTGGTGCTCCTTGGGGGCGCCGATGCGCGGACCCATGATCAGCAGCGTGCCCACCGCGATGAGCCCGGCCTCGAACGCGATCATCCCCGGCACCGAGAAGCGCGAGTGGGCGCCATGGATGACCGGCAGGCTCAGACCGAGCAGCATCAGGCCCCCCGCGGTCAGCGCCAGGCCGAGCCACTGCCGGCGGCCGATTCGCAGACCGAACATCCGCTCGGCCAGGATCGCCAGCAGCACCACGCCACCGGCGAGCACCGTCTGGACGATCGACAGCGGCGCGATCGACATCGCGGCCACGTGGAAGATCCAGGCTCCTGCGGCGATCAGCATCCCGAGCGCGAACAGCGGCGAGGCGAACAGCGCCCGCCCCGTGCGCAGCGGCCGGCGCATGTCCACCGGCGGCGCCGCGCAGGCACCGCGGTGCTTGTACAGGAACCCGATGTTCGTCGCCAGGGCGCACGCGAGAGCCAGCAGGATGCCGAGGATGTGGGTCATCGATTGAAGGGGGGAGCTGGGATGAAGAGGTCGGTCAGTCGGTTCGCGACATAGTGAAGAGCCTCACCCGGAACCTCGGCTGCGCCCTCGTTCGCCTTGAGTCCAGCCACCAAAGTACATCACATCTACGAGGACTTCACACAGCTTGAACTCGATCGCACCCAAATACGGTTTCACAACTGGGTAAGGCCCCGGTATGGATCGCTCCAGGGTTCCCCCGGACCGTGATCCTCACGGCGCGCCCACGGCGCGCGCCGTGAACGTTCTCAGCGCCGCCAGGATCTCCTCCACCGGGGGCTGGTCGGCAGCCAGCGGCGACAGCGGTCCGACCAGCGCCTCGCCGCAGCCACCGACGAGCGCGGCCGCGGTGAAGGCGACATTCTGCTCCGGGAGCTCACCGGCCTCGATGCCGGCCCGCAGACCCTCGGCGATCACCCGGGCATATCGCTCGCGGTACGCCAGTCGATGCGCATCGACGAGCGGATCGACGGGCTCGGCGATCAGCGCCCAGGCCAGGCGCGGGTTGCTCAGGGCCCGCCGCGCGAACGTGGACAGGATCGTCTCGATTCGGTCCACCGCCATTGCGCTCGCGGGCAGGGTCTGCGCCGCGGCCCGGGTCGCGCGCTCCTCATGTCCACACACCGATCCGAACAGCTCGACGAACAGCTCCTCCTTGGAGGCGAAGTGGCGGTAGAGCGTTCCCGCCGCGACTCCCGCCCGTTGGGCGATCGCGATCACCGACGCCCCGCCGTAGCCCCCCTCCTCGATCAGCTCGCGGGCGGCTTGCAGCAGCCGCTCGCGCGTGGGGCTGGGCGCCACCCGCAACTTGGGCGTGGGTGGCACCCCCCGCTTGGGCGCGCGGCCAAGCGCCTCCCGCGCTTTCGGACCCCGGGCCTGCGGGCCGGGGGTCATACGGGCAGTGCGCGATCCACGAGCGCCCGGGCGTCGACACCGGACGGAAGCGTGCCGTACACGCGCCCACCCCCACCGCCCAGCCGGGCGGCGCAGAAGGCGTCGGCGACCGCCGGTGGGGCATGGCGCACGAGCAGCGAGGCCTGCAGCGCGAGGGCCAGGTCCTCGACCACCCCGCGCGCCGCGAACTGGCTCTCGTAGAGGCGCCGCTCCGGGCTGCGTTGCGCCCCGCCGACGAGCAGCGCCGCGGTCTGGGCCCGCACCCGGCCAAGGTGCGCGTCGAGCCGCGCGTCGCCACCGCTGGCCAGCTCGCACTCGGCCAGAAAGCTGGGCAGGCCGTCGGGATCCTTGACCATCGCCCGCAACACGTCGAGCGCGCAGACGTTGCCCGCGCCCTCCCAGATCGAGCCCAGCGGGGCGTCGCGGTAGAGCAGTGGCAGCCCCGAGTCCTCGACGTAGCCGTTGCCCCCGAGGCACTCCAGCGCCTCGGCCGCGTGAGCGGCCGCCCGCTTGCAGACCCAGTACTTCATCACCGCGGTCGCCAACCCCCGCAGGGACGTCTCGGCGGGATCGTCGTAGCTGCGCGCGATCCGCATCGCCGCCGCCGTCGCGGCCTCGGACTCGATCGCCAGGTCGCCCAGCACGTTGAGCATCGCCGGCTGGTCGACCAGCCGGGCGCCGAACGCGTGGCGATGGCGGGCGTGGTGAACGGCCTCGAGCGTGCCGCGACGCAGACCGGTCGCCGCCCCCAGCAGGCAGTCCAGGCGGGTGTGGTTGACCATCCGGATGATCGCCGGCACCCCCCGTCCCTCCTCGCCCACGAGCCGCCCGGCGATGCCGTGGAGCTCCACCTCGGAGGAGGGCAGCGAGCGCGTCCCGAGCTTGTCCTTGAGGCGCTGGAACTCCATGCCCGGTCCCCGCTCGACGGCGAAGCAGGACAGGCCACCCGGCGCCTGCGCCAGCACGAGGAAGATGTCGCACGGTGGGTAGGAGCAGAACCACTTGTGACCGTGCAGCTCGTAGAGGCCATCGCCGATCGGCTGCGCGCGGGTGATGTTGGCGCGCACGTCCGATCCGCCCTGGCGCTCGGTCATCGCCATTCCCGCCAGCGCGCCGCGCGCGTAATCGGTGCTCGTCAGCCGCGGCTCCCACCGCTCGGCCAGGTCCGGCGCGCCGTCGCGCAGGGCGGGCACCGCGGCGTAGGTCATCGAGACGGGGCACATGACGCCGGCGTTGGCGTTTCCCCACAGCGTGAACAGCGCGGCGCGCACCACATGGGCACCGGTCCTGGCCTCGCGCCACGGAAGGCTGTGGATCTCGCGCGCCAGCGCGCCTGAGAGCAGCCAGTGCCAGGAGGGGTCGAGCTCGACCTCGTCGATCCGGTGGCCATACCGGTCGTGCGTGCGCAGCACCGGCTCGTGGCGCTCCGCACGCCGGCTGTGCTCTGCGGCCTGCACGCTGCCGGCCACCGCGCCCGCCTCCCGGGCCCGTTCCCTGCCCCAACCTCCCCCCTCGCGCTCGAGCGCCTCCGACAGCGCCAGGTCAACGTCGAACAGGTTGATCGGCTGGAGCGGGGGCGCCTGGTTGACGACCTCACGGGCGGGGTCGGTGACTCTGGGCTGCGGTTGCGTGACGTCGATCGTGGTCATCGATCTTCCTCCTCCGGTTCACCCACCAGGCCTGCCTCGCGCCTGGTGAATACGGATTCACGAGCATAGTGAATCGGTATTCACGACACGGGGATGAGGCTGGGCGCGAAACCCGCCTATGTTTCCGGTTTAACGACCAGCCTCGGGAACGGCCGCGTGCCGAGCCGTCAAGCGGCTGAGGTCCGGAGGGTCTCCGCCGCCACCCGGTCGGTCGCGTCGGCGGTCCCGGCGAGCAGCCGGCGGGAGAGCTGGGCGCGGCGCAGGAACAGCGGCGCATCGTGCTCCCAGGTCGCCCCGATCCCCCCGTGGACGTTGATCATCGAGCGGCTGGCGAAGTCGAGGGCGTGACCGGCGGCGGAGCGCGCCGCGCTCGCCGCGAGCGGAAACTCCTCCGGCATCGACTCTCGGGCCCAGCCGGCGTAGTACTGCAGCCCCCGGGAGTTCTCCAGCTGACGCAGCACCTCGGTCAGCTCATGCTTGATCGCCTGGTAGGAGCCGATCGCGCGACCGAAGGTGAAGCGCTCCTTGGCGTAGGCGACGCTAACGTCGAGGCAGGTCTGGACCGCGCCGATCGATTCGGCGGCGATCAGCGCGTGCGCGAGGTACCACGCGTCGGCCATGACCTCGGCGCTCACCGCCAGCCGGCGGCCGGTGACGCCGGAGAGCTCGACATGGCCCAGCGACCGCGTGGCGTCGTAGCGCATCACCGGCTCGATCCGCAGACCGGCGCTGCCGGCCGGGACCGCTGCGACCACCGGCTCGCCCGCGTCCGTGACGCCGATCACGACCAAGAGCTCGGCTCCGGGCGCATCGGGGACGAACGCAACGGTGCCCTCGAGCCTCACCTCGTCGGCGGCCAGGACAGCTCGCGGGGCGTCCGCCCGAGCCATGCCTGCACGGGGGTCGACCGTCCACCGCGGCTCGCGGTCGTCGGGGGGCCGAGCGGGTAGATAGACCGGGCGCACCGTCCCGGCCGCGAGCTCGGGCAGCGACCCGTCACCGGCGGCGTCGAGCACCGCACTGGCGGGAAGCGCCCCCAGCACCGCCACGCCGGCGAGCACTCGGCCGCATTCCTCCGCTACGAGCAGCGCCTCGAACGCGCCCAGCCCGGCGCCGCCGTGGTGCTCGCCGATCAACAGCCCGGGCCACCCGGCCTGCACCGCGAGCGGCCACAGGTCGGGCAGCGCCGGGGGGTCCGTGAGCGCCTCGCGCGCGGCCGCCACCGTCTTGTAGCGCCCCAGCGCGCCGCGCGCCGCCTCCCGCAGCAGCACCTGCTCGTCGGACAGGGCAAAGTTCATCCCGCCACCGCGGCGGATCTCATCCCCGCCACCGCCGCGGGTCTCATCCCGCGACCGCCGGCGAGGTTCATCTCGTCACTGGCGAGGTTCATCTCACCACCGCCGCTTTCTCCCGGGCGCGGAGCTCGCTGAATGGCACTCCCTTGTCGAGCCGCGGCTCGGGGGGGAGCCCCAGGACGCGCTCCCCGATGGTGTTGCGCAGGATCTGCTCGGTGCCGCCGGCCGACTTCAGCCCGGGCAGGAACGAGACCAGATAGCTCCATTCGTTGTCGGCCTGCAACGCGTCAGGGCCGACGACGTCAGCGGCGAGGTCGGCGGCCGCGATGGCCGCGTTGACCATCGTCACCTTCGCCAAGCCGGCCTCCGGACCCGGGATCCGCCCTTCGGAGA
>JBPCPO010000008.1:0-18273 GCA_050999075.1 Solirubrobacteraceae bacterium | reverse complement strand
GTTCAGGGTCGGGAAGCCTGTTGACCAGGACGCTCACCTCGCATTCCGATCCCGTCGTGAGGGAGACGGCCACGACGCTCCTCTGGGGGTCTGGGCACGGAGCGAAGAGCTGGTCGAATTGACCTCTGATTCGGACTCCCTGGTCTGCAAGTCAGCCATGTACCACCTCGGGTTGGTCCCTCCCGAACTGGCGAGCCGGCGTGGGGGCGCGTGCAGGCGGCCGCCGGAATTACGGCGTCTGAGGCGCTGCGAACCTACGCCGTCCACGCGCCGGCAGGTGAAGCGGGGAGGCAACTCGTCGAGCTGGCTCAGGCCGATCTTCGTGAGTGGGTCAAGACGACGGCGATCGCGGCGCTCGCTGATCTGGCCGCCGTCGATGACCTCGATCTCATTCACGGCGTCGTGGCTCTCCGTTGCGCGTCGCGCCCCGTGATGAAGGTCCGTCCGTCGCAATGTCTCCCTCCGTCGGCGGTCCAGGTCAGGATCCTCCTCCAACGGTCGGCAGATTCGCCGACGTGATCCGATATACCCTCACCCGGTAGACCTATAATTTGACTTCATGCCCTCAGGCCCGTTCAGTGAGACCCGTGGTTACTCCGCCACGAAGGACCAGCTGCTCAAGCGCCTGGCCCGTATCGAGGGTCAGGTACGCGGCGTCAGTCGGATGGTCGAAGAGGATCGCTACTGCATCGACGTGCTCACCCAGATAGGCGCGATCCAGGCCGCGCTCGACAAGGTTGGCCTCGGTCTGCTCGACGACCACGCCAGCCACTGCGTGATCGGCGCCGCCGAGGACGAGCGAGAGGATAAGACGGCCGAGCTGATGGCCGCCGTGGGGCGGCTCCTGCGCCGCGGCTGACGCTCCTCCACATCGCGGCTACGGGTCCGGGATTACGCGCGCCAAGGAAGCCCTGGCGCCTCCGGGTGCCCCGGCTCGGGCCAAGCGACATCGGCGTAGGCCTCGCGAGGGTCGTTCGTCTCCTTCGGCACAGAGGCTCCCCACCGCTCGGCCAGCTCAGAAGCGGGATAGTGGAGGCCCTGCTGGGACCGCTCTGTCGCGCGGTCGCCGACGGCGAGCAGCACGCACGGACCGTCGCCGGCGCCGACGAGGATGTGGTCGGTACCGGCCGGGCAATGGAAAAAGTCCCACGCCCGCAGGGGACGCTCCTGCCCGTCGACGCCCAAGAGTGCTTCGCCGGCCAGAACCAGGAAGCCCTCCTGATGACTTTCGGAGTGATACATCCCGGTCGGTTGGCCAGGGTTGAGGACCCGAACGTTGATTCCCACCTCGGCAAACGGAGCACTCTCGCGTGACTCGAACCCGCACGAGGCGCCGAAGCGAGGATGGACGCTCCACGCCGCGTCGGACACGTTGACCACGAACCAGCCGGGCGCGGCCGGCGCCAGACCGGATGGACCCTGCTCGAGACGCGCTTCACCTGGCATCTGCCCTGAACCCTACCGAGGCGCCCGTGACGATCCGATCCGGCGCCCGAACCTTGATTACAGTCTGCTGTCGCGGGCCCCCGTAGCTCAGCGGACAGAGCGACGGCCTTCTAAGCCGTGGGTCGCAGGTTCGAATCCTGCCGGGGGTGTGGCAGCGAACGGCTCGACGCGGAACCAGGCGGCGGGGTATGGTCGAGAAGTGCTGGTAGATTCAGTCGCGACGCGGTGGGCGTAGCTCAGTTGGTAGAGCTCCTGGTTGTGGTCCAGGCGGTCGGGGGTTCGAGTCCCCTCGCTCACCCTGCGTAGAAAGTGGTGATTACCAGGTCGCCTCCGGTGAGTGGTCAACGGCGGCGATGAAGGGGGGCAGGGATCGGCCGTCGTGGTCCGCGCGTCGGTGACCGCCTCGCTCTCGCGGTGATCTCGCTGGCGCTCGATGAGGGTGACGCGGCCGAGGTCTCGAGCGACGGCGTCCGTTCGTCCGCCGGCCGACGGACGCATGCGCTCGCTGGCAGGATCGCGAGCCCCGTTCAGGTCAGCGTCGGAAGACAGCGGGTAGGGTGCCGTCGGCATGGGGGCGGGTGGAGGGCGGCTGCAGCGATCAATCGCGGGCCTCGAAGGCGTCGCCGGCGGCCTCGTGCTCGCTGGTTCCTACCAGTGATGAGCGAGAATCGCTGTGGCGAGGTGGGGGAGTGTGTCGGCCTGCACGTCGGGGTTGGGAAACACAGAGGGCCAGGCGCGGGGGCCGTGGCGTACCCAAGCCGTGCGCATGCCGCCGTGGGCCGCGCCGGCGAGATCCCACGGATGGGTCGCGACCAGCGCGACGCGGTTGGGCTCCTCCTCGAGTTTGGACAGCGCGTAGGAGTAGACGTTGGGGTGAGGCTTGAACGTCGGTACGCCATCGACGCCCAGCACCGCGTCTATGAACGGCAGCAGACCACAGGCATCAAGGGTCGCGCGTCCGCCATCGGCGCCGGAATTCGTCAGCGCAACGATCCGTAGATCGGCGTCGCCGAGGGTCGCGAGCGCGTCGGCAGCGCCGGGTCGCGCAGGTAGCGACGCGGCGCTGGCCAGCGCCTGCTCGCTGACGCCGGGATCGAGGCCGGCTGCGGCGGCGACGACGTCGATTGCCGCGCTCAGGTGGTCGCGGAACGTCCGCTCGACGTCGTGCAATAGGGCGGCCACCATCGCCGTGGAGATCGCGTGCTCCAGGACACGCTCACCGAGTTCCGGGCGCGCCCATGCTGCGCCGATGGCCGAGGGATCGGTCAGCGTGCCGTTGACATCGAGCAGTACTGCGCGCAACATGAATCGATCATCGCAAGCTGGGGTGATCGTGTGCGGACCGACGTCGCGCGCACCGCGATGGATCCGGCGTGGGCTTCCGCGGCAAGGCCTGGCCACTCAGCTCGGTACTGCGAGCGAGCGCCGCCCGCGCTGGCGGCATCCTGCCCCTCGACTCGAGCTGCTCAGTGAAATGGTCCAACGCCCTCTTTCGATGCCCGCCGAGCCTGGCTGCGAACGTGAGCTCCAGAGCGTGGCCTTGCTGCTGCGCGAGCCACCCGGCGTCAGCTGGATGGTGCACATCGAGATCATCGACGGGCTCCGCGAGCTCGGGCTCCCAGCGCCCGATCTCGATCAGCTGGCCACCGCGGACAACCTCGAGGTCGTTCGCCACATCGTGGCGCTCCGCTCCGCTGCGCGTCGCGTTGCTGACACCCAGCTGAAGCGCCAGATAGCACTGTCAGAACGACGCCGACTCCCGCTGAAGGTCACCCAGAACCGCGGCTGCGCGTCAACCCTGACCACGGTAGGTCCCAAACGACCAGGCGTGGCCGTCGGGGTCGCGCAGGGAGCAGTGGCGTCCGCCGTAGTCGGCGTCGTGCGGCGCGAACACGGATTCAGCGCCGGCGGCAACGGCACGCTCGTGGATCGCGTCGATCTCGGACTCCTCGTCGATGACCCAGTACATGGATGTGCCGCCGATCGGCTGATTGAGCCCCTCCGCTCTGGGCGTCCCTGCCATCACTCGTCCGTTACCGAGTCGCAACTCGGCGTGGTCGATCTCGTCGGTTGCGTCCTCTGGATAGATCGCCAGCAGCTCCATTCCGAACGCGTCGATCCAGAAGTCGATGGTCTTGCGCGATGAGACGCGCGTGGTGGGAATCACGAATGTAGTCATGGGAGGGATCGTATGTCCCGCCGGCGGACACGGTCTTGAAGAAATGTGACCTACGGCGCCCGCTCTGCGTACGCGACGCGGGGCGGCACGCCCGCCATGGCCAGGAACTCGCGGTTGAAATGCGGCTGGTCGGCGTACCCGCAAGCGAACGCGACGTCGCCAGGCTCCTCACCAGCGGTCAGCAACCGCATAGCGCGCTCAAAGCGCAGCACCCGCGCGTAGGCCTTCGGCGTCATCCCGATCTCCTCCATGAAACGGCGGGAGAGGTGTCGCCCGGAGCACCCGAGCTCGGTCACGAGCGTGCCGATTCGGATGTCGCCGTCAGCATCGACGAGCCGCCGCCACGCCCAACTGACGTCGGCGGAGACCGGCGTCGCCTTCGACAAGCGCTCCAACAGGAACCCGTCGAGCGCCCGAAAGCGCGCCGGCCAGGATCCCAGCTCGCGCAACCGCTCCACGAGAACGCGGCCGGCGTCGCCGAGCACGTCGGCAACGTCCACCACCTGCCCGGCAAGATCAGCACCGGGGACGCCGAGCAGCTGCCGCGCGCCAAGCGGCGTGAGGTCGAACTGCAACGTCAGCGTGAACCCCGTGTGGTCGACCAGAACCGGACCTCCGACGAGCCCGCCGACGAACGATTGTCGCGTGCACCACGCCCCGTCGCGGGCCGGGTCGGTCAACTCCCAGGTTCCCTCCAGCGCGAGGATCACCGCGACGCCCGAGAATGCGACCTCGCGCCGTCGGATCGCGAGCGGCGCATCCTCAGTGAAGCCGCCGTAGCGCATCACGTGCCCCCGCAACAGCGGATGCGGCTGCCCGTCGATGCTCTCCGTGCGCACCACGGAACGGTTCTCCGAAGACGGACGTGCGTGCGAGTCCTCGAGCTGTGCGTGCGAGTCCTCAAGCGTCACGACAAGCTTCCTGACTCGTCCCTCGAGCCGCCGGCGCTAGACCGGCGGCGACGCAAGGTCAAGCTCGCGGGGGAGGGCCGGCACTGTCTCGCCCATCTCAGGCGTTGTGCGTTGGGCCTCGCCCGGCGCTCGCGCCGGGGGCGAGCGTCGGCTCGGTGGTCGGTACGTCGCCGAGCACCTTGTCGATGGCCTCGATCGTGTCCCTCGACAGGGTCACGCCAGAGGCGGCGGCGTTCGCGTGCACCTGCTCGGGCCGCGAGGCGCCGACGATCGCCGACGCGACGTTCGGCTCGCGCAACACCCACGCGAGCGCCAGCTGGGGCATGGTCAGGCCGGCTTGCTCGGCGATCGGGCCCAGCCGCTGGGTCGCCTCGAGCGTGCGATCGTCCATGAAGCTCTGGATGAACGTGCTCATCTCGGAGCTGGCTGCGCGTGACTCAGGCGGCGGCGGATGGCCCGGCCGGTACTTGCCGGTGAGGACACCCTGGGCCAGCGGCGACCAGCACACCTGGGAGATCCCATGCTCTGCGCAGAGCGTGAGCAACTCTGCCTCCGGTGCCCGCCAGAGCATGTTGTACTGCGGTTGGGAGGAGACGAACCTGATCGCGCCGGGCACCGACAGGCCGGCGTCGATCTGCTCCGGAGTCCACTCGCTGAACCCGATGTAACGGACCTTGCCGGTGCGCACAGCCTCACCGAGAGCGCCCATCGTCTCCTCGATCGGCGTCCGCACGTCGAAGCGGTGACACTGGTACAGATCGACGTAGTCAGTCTGCAGCCGGGCCAGCGAGGCGGCGAGCTGCTTGTGGATCTGGCTGGCGGAAAGTCCACGGTCGGTGTCGGACATGGGGAAGAAGACCTTGGTGGCCAGGACGTATGAGTCTCGCGGGTAGTCCGACAGGATCTCTCCCCATGCCGTCTCGGCCGCGCCGCGACCGTAGGCATTGGCGGTGTCGAAGAAGTTGATTCCGGCGTCAAACGCTGCGCGCGTGCAGGTCACGGTGTGCTCCCGCTCGACGCCGCCCGAGAACGTGAGCCAGGACCCGAGCGAGATCTCCGACACCTCGAGCTCACTTTCGCCAAGGGGCCGAAACCGCACCATGCCGATGATACAAGGCGCCTCTCGGGGCCCGGCGCGGCAGGGAGTGCGCCCGGCACGGGCGAGCCTGGAGTCAGACGGCCTCGCCTTGCACCTCTCGCAGGATCCGGATCGCGTTCAACGCTCGGGGAACCCCGGCATACACCCCGACCTGGAGCAACGCCTCGAACAGCTCCTCGGGGGAGATGCCCAGATTGAGTGCCCCGCGGACGTGCACGGCAAGCTGACGCTCGCAGCCGCCGAGCGTGGCGAGCGCCGTGACGGTCACGAGCTGGCGCCGACCGAGGTCAAGGCCAGGGCGAGCGTAGACATCGGCGAATCCGTCTTCGACGACGTACCCGGGTAGGTCCGGGTGCACCGCCGCGAGACCATCCAGAATGGTGGCGGTGGCCTCGGGACCCTGCATTTGTTCGATGACTTTGAGTCCGCGAGCGTACCGGTCGCGGTCGGGCATAAGTTCTCCTTGTTCTCCTTGATCTGACGGAAAACTACTGGCCAGACCGGTCGCGCGGTACGGCGCGGTCCGGTCGGGATCTGTGGGGTCCGATTTCCGCGAGAGGAACCGGGCTGCGCATGCGACAGTGTCGCTCGTGAGGTTCGACTCCGACCGCTGCTGGCAGGCCATCGAGGCGCGCGATCCCCGCTTTGACGGGTGGGTGTTCTGCGGCGTGCGCACGACGGGGATCTACTGCCGGCCGAGTTGCCCCGCCCGCACCCCCAAGCGCGCGAACGTCCGCTTCTACTCCACGGCTGCCGCGGCCCAGGCGGCGGGCCTGCGCGCCTGCAAGCGCTGCCGGCCGGACGCGACGCCGGGCTCGCCGGAGTGGGACACCCGAGCGGACCTTGTCGGACGGGCGATGCGACTGATCACCGATGGTGTGGTCGACCGCAACGGGGTGAGCGGCCTGGCCCGACGCTTGGGCTACACCGAACGTCATCTCCATCGTCAGCTCGTGTCCGTGGTGGGGGTGGGAGCTCTGTCGCTCGCCCGCGCCCACCGGGCTCAGACTGCGCGGATCCTGCTCGACACGACGGCGGTGTCGATCACCGACGTGGCCTTCGCCGCCGGCTTTGGCAGCGTTCGGCAGTTCAACGCCACGGTTCAGGAAATCTTCGCCATGACGCCGGGTGAGCTGCGGTTGCGAGCGCGGCGCCAAGGACGGGCGCTGGAGAGCGGCCTCGTCGCCCTGCGCCTGCCCTACCGGGCGCCGTTGGATGGTCCGGGCCTGATCGCGTTTCTCGGCCGCCGGGCCGTGCCGGGAGTCGAGGAGATCTTCGACGGGGCCTACCGGCGAAGCCTGCGCCTGCCCTACGGGGCAGGCGCCGTCGAGCTGCGTCCCCGCGACGGCCACGTGCAGGCTCGCTTCTGGCTGGCCGATCTGCGCGACCTGGGCGCCGCCGTGCAACGTTCGCGGACGCTGCTCGACCTCGACTCCGATCCCCAGGCGGTGGTCGAGATCCTCGGTCCCGACCGGCTGCTCGGCCCGCTCGTGCGGATGGCACCCGGACGGCGCGTGGCGGGTCACGTCGACGGCCACGAGCTGGCGATCCGGGCCGTCCTCGGCCAGCAGGTCTCAGTGGCCGGCGCCACGACGCTCGCAACGCGGCTCGTGGTTGCGCACGGCGAGCCGCTCGAGCGTCCGCTGGGCAGCGTGAGCCACCTCTTCCCCTCAGCCGAGCGTCTGACCGGCCTGGATCCGGCTTCGCTGGCGATGCCCCGTGCGCGCAGCCACGCGCTCCTGAGCCTGGCGGGAGCGCTCGCCGGCGGGGAGCTCGCCCTCGACCGGGGCGTGGATCGCGAGGAGGCGCGGGCGCGGCTGCTCGCGCTGCCGGGCATCGGGCCGTGGACCGCGGCGTACGTGGCGATGCGGGTGCTGCGTGATCCGGACGCCTTCCTACCGACCGACCTCGGTGTTCGTCACGCGCTGCAGGCGCTCGGGCAGGACGGCCATCCCGACGCCGTGCAGCGCCTCGCCGAGAGCTGGCGCCCCTACCGCGCCTACGCCGTGGCGCACCTCTGGGCGCACCTGGCCAGCCGGCGGGCCGCAGTGGGTGGGGCGAGCCCAAAGCGCGGCCCAGACCGGCTCGCGGCATGAACGCCCCGCTCGCAGCGACCGCGACGGCCGAGACGGCCGAGACGATCGCGGCGACCGGGGCGACGTTCTACACGAGCATCGGCAGCCCGATCGGTGAGCTGCTCCTGGTCGGCGACGGGCACGCGCTTCACGGCCTCTACATGCAAGCCGGCCGTAGGCCCATGGCGATCGGGCCGGGCTGGAGGCGACGAGCGTCGGCGTTCGCCGGTGTATCCACCCAACTGGAGGAGTACTTCGCCGGAACGCGGACCCGGTTCGAGCTGAAACTCTCCCTCCGGGGAACCCCGTTCCAGCGTCGCGTCTGGACCGCGCTGGCGGAGATCCCCTACGGCCAGACGATCAGCTACGGGGAGCTCGCTGGCCGGATCGGTCGACCGTCGGTGGCGCGCGCGGTGGGGCTCGCCAACGGCCGCAACCCGATCGCGGTGATTGTTCCCTGTCATCGCGTGATCGGCGCCGACGGGTCCCTCACCGGTTACGGCGGTGGTCAGGAGCGTAAGCGGCTGCTGCTCGATCTGGAGATGGGCCAACTCAGGGGTCCTGGCTGGTGACGCGCAGGTCATAGACGCCAGCCGCTCGCTCCGGCCAGACCTTCAGCGACTTGCCGGGTCTACCCGCAGGCGCGTTCGGTCCCGTGCTCGAGACGGTGCGTTCTCTGCTTCACGGTCATTACATCTGCCGCTGGCAGGCTCGTTGCGCTTGGGAAAAACGCCAACGAAAGGAGCACAGATGGCCAAGCGAATTCAGCGGGTGATGTTGGGGGTGGCGGCGCTCGCGGCGCTCGCGCTGGGGGGAGCGGTGTTCGCTCAGGCGTCGCCGCCGGCGACGACGTCGCCAATCCCGGCGGCGCCCGGGTCGCAGGCTCCGGAGCGTGTGAGCGCTGCGGATCGCGACAACGTCCAGTCGGGCGACCAGACGACGCCGGATCGGCCGGACGCCGCCCGGCGCAACGAGCGACCGGGAGCCGGGAAGGCCGCGCAGGCCGGCAGGAAGGCCGAGCGCTCGGGCGAGGTGCCCGAGTCGAGCGCGGCGAGCGACGGGCCCGGGGGACACGCGGACCCGGCCGGCGCCGGCGTTGACCATCAGTTCCAGGGCAACGAGTAGCACGCCCCGGTGAAGCGGGCGATCGCCCCGTGGGGTGGTGGGCGCTCCCGACCATTGGTCGGGAGCGCTCGCGCCGCGCCCGTGCCCGCGTCGCACCACCTCCGACGTACCCGAGGCCGGAATTGGCAACCCTGGGCAACCCGTAAGGGAGCGTTGATGCTCAGGTGAGAGGCTGCTCCAGATGCGCGTGTTGATCGTCGAGGACAAGGTGAAGATGGCCGGTCTGCTGCGACGCGCGCTGCGCAACGAGGGGATGGCGGCCGACGTGGCCGTGCGCGGCGAGGACGCGTTGTGGATGGCCGGAGCGACTCGCTATGACGCCGTCGTTCTCGACGTCATGCTGCCCGGGATCGACGGCATCGAGACGTGCCGACGACTACGCGCGGACGAGGTATGGACGCCGGTGCTGATGCTGACCGCCCGGGGTGAATTGTCCGATCGAGTGGCCGGCCTCGACGGAGGGGCCGACGATTACCTGACCAAGCCGTTTGAGCTAGCGGAGCTGACCGCGCGCCTGCGCGCGCTCGCGCGTCGCGAACCGATCCAGCGTCCGACGGTCCTGCGGGTTGACGATCTGCACCTTGATCCGGCCACTCGGCGGGTTTGGCGCGGGGAGCAGACGGTCGAGCTCTCGCCGAAGTGCTTCGCACTGCTGGAGGCGCTGATGCGCAGGCCGGGGGTGGTCCTCTCGCGGTTCGAGCTACTCGAGACCGCGTGGGACGGGAGCTACGAGAACCGATCAAACGTCGTTGATCAGCACGTGCGCATCCTGCGCGAGCGGATCGACCGGCCGTTTCACCGCCATAGCGTCGAGACGATCAGGGGGGTTGGCTACCGCGTGCGGGAGCAATCGGGATGCTGAAGCGGATTCCGGTGAGGTGGCGCCTGACGCTGGCCTTTGCCTTGGTGATGGCGGTCGTGCTCGGTGCGACCGGCATCTTCATCCGCGATCGCCTGGCTTCGAACCTCAACCAGGCGACCAACCGCGCGTTACGCTCCCGGGCGGCGGATGTCGCCGCCCTGGCCCAGCAGTCCGACAGTGGGCTCCGCGACGCCCACGCCCTTGTCCCGAGCCAGGGTGTCGAGCTGGCGCAGCTGATCAACCCGTCAGGCCGGGTGATCGACCATACCTCCGGGATATCGGCGCGTCCGTTGCTGGCGCGCTCGACGAGGGCATCCGTGCGAGCAGGTCATCCGATCCTGATCGAGCGCTCGCGCTCAGGGCGGGCGCCGATCCGGTTGCTGGCCGAGCCCGTGCGCGCTCAGGGCGAGACTCTGATCGTGGTCGTCGGACAGTCGCTCGAGAACCGGGACCGCGCGCTGACCGGTCTCACCGGCGTGCTCACCGTCGGCGGCCCCGCGGCCCTCGCGCTGGCTTCGATCGCGGGCTTCTTGCTGACCGGCGCCGCGCTGCGTCCGGTCGAGGCCATGCGCCGCCGCGCCGCTGCGATCTCGGCGACCAATCTGGCCGAGCGATTGTCGTCGGCCGGAGGCAGCGACGAGCTGGGCAGGCTGGCGCGAACCCTGAACGAGATGCTGGCGCGCATCGATCGATCGGTGACGCGGGAGCGCACCTTCGTCTCCGATGCCAGTCACGAGCTGCGCAACCCGCTGGCGATGCTGCGCACCGAGCTCGAGCTGGTGGCCAGGGAGCGTCCGACGGGCACCGCGTTGCAGAGCGCCGTCGGCTCGGCGATCGAGGAGACCGATCGCCTCAGCCGGCTCGCCGAGGATCTGCTGATGCTCTCCCGTGCCGACGATGGGAAGCTGACGCTGAGGCTGCGCAGCGTGTCGGCCGCCGAGTTGCTGAGTCAAGCCGCGGCTCGCGCCCGGCGGTCGCCGGCGTCGACAGGCGTGGGGATAGTGGTGCAGGCGCTCGACGGGCTCGGCGTGCTCGCCGACCGCGACCTGGCCTCGCGGGCGATCGACAACCTGCTGGCCAATGCGCTGCGTTACGCGCGGACGCAGGTGCAGCTGGTCGCCTGCGCCCCGGGTGAATTCGCCGAGCTGCACGTGATCGACGACGGCGAGGGCTTTCCGGCCGACTTCATTCCCCGCGCCTGGGATCGATTCGCTCGTGCCGACGCCGGCCGCACCGAGGGCGGTGCGGGGCTCGGGCTGGCGATCGTGGCCAGGATCACGCACGCGCACGGCGGTCGAGCGCAGCTGTCAAATCGCGTCGGCGGCGGCGCCGACGCGTGGATCGAGCTGCCGAGGACCGCCGATCGTGTTGACGGCCGGGCAGATCAACCGGTCCGCTCCGATGCGCCGGGCGCGGCTTACGGCGGCGGGAGCGCCTCGCTGGCCAGGCGCAGGACCGCGCCGGCGTACCGAGCCACGGCGCGAGGCGAGGGCTTGCCGGCAGGCAGCTCGACCACGAACGCGGGCAAAGCGGGAAAGCGGTGATCCCTCCCAGGTCGTCGCGCTGCCGGGGTAGCGCACCTGCTGACGCACCGGCAGACCGGTCAGGGCCGCGAATCGCGGCTCGACACGCAGGTCTCCACCCGAGTGATCAGTCACGCCGAGCGGTTGGTGAAACCAGATCCCGATCCGCGGAGCCAGGCGCAGGATCACCGCGTGGACGAGCCGGCTCTCGGGCTCTGAGAGCGGACGCGGGCCGCCGTACTCGGGATTGCCGCGGGCACGGCCGCCGGCGCCGACCCCACGACGGCCAGCGTGAGTAGTAGCGGGTGGCGGTCGGTCGATCTTGCGGGCAAGATCGACCGGATCTCCTACTGCTCGCGGAGGAGCTGCCCGAGCGGCAGGCTGCGCAGCCGCCGGGCGGCGATCACGACCGCGAGCGTGGTGGCGCCCAGCGACGCCCCGGCCAGCTCGCCCAGGTACGTCCACGGGATCGCCAGCTGGTCCGGGGGCGGGTCGAACACGTGCTGGAGCATCGCCACGAGCATCAGCGCGAGCAGCAGCCCGAGGCCAGCGGCCAGCAGCGAGCCGATGACCAGCACCAGTGCCGCCTCGCTCCAGACGAACGAGCCGACGCTGCGCAAGGTAGCCCCGAGGGCGGCCATGGTCGCGAGCTCGTGGCGGCGCTCGATCATCGCGAGGGCGACGAACAGCCCCATCGCGGCGGCCACCAGGGCGATCGTGAACGCCTCCTCGATCTGACTGATGCCGCGGAGGTCGATCGTGGTGATCGAGCTGACGGTCTGCTGCGCCTGCTGAGCGATGTTCTTGACCAGCGTGCCGTCGAGGCGCGTCGCTCGCGCGATCGCCGCCGAGGCGCCAGCCGGATCGCCGGCCTTCGCGAACACGACGTTCGGCCCGCCGGCGTGATCGGCGGCCTCCAGATACGGCAGGTTGGCGACCATGAACGAATCACGGGGCGCGGAGGGAAACTCCTGCACGACGCCCTCGACGTGGAACGGCACCACCTTGAAGCGTCCACTGCGATGGTCCAGGACGCGCAGGTTGAGCAGGTCCCCCACCTTGAGCTGGTAGTCGGCGATCGTCTCCTTGGACACCAGGATCCCGTCGGGTCTGCTGCGCAGGCGAGACAGGGTCTGCTGAGCCCCCGCGCCCAGGAAGTAGGAGTCGCGCAGCGACGTGGCGTTCGTGATCGACGCGGCGTTGATGCCGAAGGTGTCCTGGAGGTCCGGTCCCACGTAGGCGTAGGAATGGTCGATCGGCGTGGTGGCCTGCACGCCGGGGACGGCGGCGATCTTCGCCTGCAGGTTGTGCTGGGCGGTGATGCCGGGCGGTGCGGTGGCGGTCACGTCCGCGCCGAGCGTGAGCTGGGCGTCGATCGTTGCCTGTTGGTCGTAGGTGGCGGTGAAGATCCCGAGGTTGACCCCGAAGGCGAGCAGCAGGCCGACCACGATCAGGCCGCGGTTGATCGCCGCCCCCCGGCGGCTGGCGCTGGCGAGCAGGAAACCCCGGGTGGTGCTGGCGCGGGCGCCGGCGGCGCGCGCCGCAAACCAGGACAGTGCCCGCCCCCGCAGGCGGACCAACAGCAGAGTGGCGCCGATCCACAGCAGGGCCGGAGCGAAGAACATGTAGATCGACAGCGACAGGGTCGGATTGGAGTCCGGGTTGACGACCGCCGAGAAGCCGGTGCTCGCAGTCAGCCAGTAGATCAGCCCGCTCAGCGCCAACGCCAGCACGTCGAGATACAGCCGTTGCCAGACCGGCTTGCCCTCACGGCGCACGGTGCGCCGGCTGTCGCTGACGTTGGCCCGCCACACCGACGAGGTGGCGCCGACTCGTGCCGCGGCCGCGCCGGCGATCGCCAGGGCCACGCACGCCACCGCGGTCACGGCCCCGCGCGCGACCGTCAGGCCGACGCTCCCCTTGATGATCAGCGCGACCGCGCCGAAGGCGACCGCGGCTCCGAGCAGCCCGGCGAGCACTCCGATCAGCGCGCTCTCCACGACCGCGACGCCGATCAGGTTGCGCCGTGTGGCGCCCCGCGCGCGCAGCAGGGCGAGGTCGCGGCGGTCTCGCTCGACCGTGCCCAGCGAGGCGAGGTAGGCGAGCCCGAGCGCCACCAGCGCTCCGGGGACCGCGAGCATGATGTAGAGGGTCTGGGCGTAGAGCGCGTCCCCGGCGGCGGTGTTCAGCTGGTCTGAGAGGTTGTCGACGAACTGGACCTGTCCCGGCAGCGAGCGCTCGACTCGGTGCACCACCTGCCCCGCGCGGGTGAACGCCTGGCTCGGCGTGCGGCCGAGCCCGCTGGGGTCGACCTGGGCCTGGACCTGCCATTGCGTGCCGCTCTGAGCCCCCGGAACGGCTGCCGACCCGGCCGAGCCCGACGTGACCGCCGGAAGCGATTTGGCGAGGGTCGCCGCGAAGGTGGCCACCGACATGATTGCGGCGTTCGCTGGGGGCTGGGCAGGAGCGGGCCCGAGCAGCGGATTCAGCGGCTGGAACAGGACATCGGGAGCGGTGATCAGCGCGACCCCGGAGACGGGAAAGCGCTGGGGGCGAGCGCCCGGACGCGGCGTCAGCACGACCGTGTCCCCGATCCGGGCCTGCAGCGTGGCGGCGAGCTGTTGGTCGAGCACGACCGCGCCCGGGCGCAGTGAACCCTGGAGGAACCGGAAGGTCTTGATGTGGGCCAGGTAGTCGGGCGGCACCGCGAGCAGCGCTCCGCGGCCGGCGTTCGTGGTCCCACCCGTCCCGGTGTGCGAAGCGGCGACGAACGGTGCGGTCGCGGTCGCGGAAGCCTGCTGAATACCGGGCTGGCGGGCGACGCCACTGGCAATGCTGCGCGCCTGTGGATATGAGGAGACCGGTCCCTGCCAGTCAAGCGGCACGCTGCGGATCGCCGATCCCGCCATCGTGCGCAGCGAATGCCCGACGAACAGCAGCATCGCGCCGAGCAGGGCGACCGCCGCTGCCAGCACGACGATCCGCACCAGCGTCCGTCCGGGCGCCCGCCACAACCCCGCTGCCGCGAGGGTCAGCCCCGCCTTCACGCGAAGCGCTCCTCATGGCTGACGCGCCCATCCGTCAGCTCCACGGCCCGGTCGAACCGCGCCGCGACGTCAGCGTCGTGGGTCGCGGTGACCTGCGCGAAGCCCAGTTCGCCGTGCAGTGCATCGATCAGCTCGAGCAGCCGCGCGCCGGTGTCCGAATCGAGATGTCCGGTCGGCTCGTCGCACAGGAGCATCGCCGGCTGCTGGGCCAGCGCACGGGCGACCGCCACCCGTTGCGCCTCGCCCCCCGAAAGCTCCGCGGGCAGCGCGTCTGCCTTATCCGCCAAGCCGACGAGGGCCAGCAGGTCGGCCGGGTCGAGGCTCGCGTCCCTCGCGGCGTCGGGCTCGGAGCGGCACGCGTGGGCCGCGAACGCGACGTTCTCGAACGCGGTGAAGATCGGCAGCAGGTTGGCGCCCTGGAACACGAAAGCGATCCCGGTTCGCCGCGCGCGGCCCCGGGCGACCGCATCTAGCGAGGACAGTGGTTCCCGGCGCCACGTGACCTCTCCGGCGTTGGGGACGATCAAGCCGCCGAGCACGTGCAGCAGCGTGGTCTTGCCCGATCCGGAGGCTCCGAACAGCGACACACGCTCGCCCTCGCAGATGCGAAAGTCGATCTCACTCAGTGCGGTGACCTGCGCTGGGCCGCGGCCGTGGAGCACGCTGACGCCATGGCACGCGGCGAGCTCGGTGACAGCGGTCACCGAGCTCACGAGACCACGACGCCGTCGCGCATCTCGACCACGCGATCCGCCGCCTGCGCGACCTTCGCCGAATGGGTGACCAGGATCACCGTGCTGCCCTGCTGGTCTCGCAGCCGGCTCAGGGCCTCGAGAACCAGTTGCTCGTTGCCGGCGTCGAGCTCGCCAGTGGGCTCGTCGGCCAGCACCAGGGCTGCCTGGCGGGCGAATGCCGCTGCGATCGCCACGCGCTGCTGCTCACCGCCCGACAGCGCCCCCGCTCGGTGCGCGGCGCGGTCCGCCAGTCCGAAGGTCGCCAGCGCATCCTGCGCCGCGGCGCTCGAGTGATCACGTCCGGCCAGACGCAAGCCGAGCGCGACGTTCTCACGCGCGGAGAGCGCGGGCCAGAGATTGTCGCTCTGGAATACGAGCGCCACTTCGGCTGCGCGGTAGGCCGCCAATTCCGAATCGTCCAGGCGGGCCAGCGAGCGGTTTCCGACCCGGACCTCCCCGGCGGACGGCTCGTCAAGCGCCGCCACCAGGGCCAGCATCGTGCTCTTGCCACAGCCCGAGGGCCCCAGCACGGCAACCAGCTCCCCGGGTTCGACGCGGAGCTCGAGCCCTCGCAGCGCGACCGTCTCCACCGGTCCGGAGCGAAAGATCTTGAACACGTCATGCAGTTGCAGCGCCGGCCAGTCCAGCTCGTCGGCGGAGCGCTCGGGCTCCCGCCACAGGCTCCGGATCCGGGCGGTACCGGTCAACGCCACCGGAAGCTCGCGATCATCTTGCGATACGCGTCGACGTTGTCCACCCCAGACGGAGTGCCGAGATCGACCACCGCCCGGCGGCCGCCGCTGGCCAGCTCGTACCGATCGACGATCAGCGTCACCCGCTTGCCGGTGACCGGGTTTGGCGCGCTCTGAGTGGTGTAGGTCGCCTTGACCGCCGGCGCGGAGCCCAGCCGCAGCACCCGCGGCGCGCGAAAGGTCAGGGTCGGGGTCGACCCCTTCAGCGCCTGGAGCTGGGCCGCAACCGACGCCGTTGTCGGCGCGGGGCCACGGGCGACGGTGATGTGCACGAGGTTGTTGTTGTTCTGGAACGTGACGTCGCCCCCCGCGCCGTGCTGAGTCCAGCCCTCCGGGTACTCGATCGAGTAGCCGGCCGGCTGGTTCTTGAACACCAGGAAGACCTGGTTGTCGGGGATGTCCCCGGTCGCGGTGGCCTTCGCCTCGGCCGAGAGGGCGCCAGCGGACGCCGTGGATGGGCCCGCGGGGGCAGCGCCACGCGCGGAGGGACGGGGGGAGGACGAGGAGCTCGTGGATGAGTTGGAGGAGGAGCCACAGCCGGCCATGAGCAACACGCCCGTCACCGCGGCGGCGCCCCGCAGGTTCTGAAGGGAAAGCATGCTCCAAGGCTGACGAGCGGACCTGACGATCTCCTGAATGGATGCGCAGGGGGTGTCGGCCACGCGCGGAGGGCGCGATACTGCTGGCCACCATGGCGCCGACCCTGCTGATCGTCGAGGATGACGCTCCGCTACGGGACGTACTCGTACGGAGCCTGCGGGCCGAGGGCTTCCTGGCCAGCGGGGCCGGCAGTGGCCGGGAGCTGCTGGAGCGAGCGTTGGCGGTGGCGCCCGACGCGCTGGTGATCGACATCGGCCTGCCCGACGGCGACGGCCGCGACCTCTGCCAGGCGCTCCGCGCGCGAGGCGTCCACGCCCCCGTGCTGTTCCTCACCGCGCGCGATGCGCTCACTGACCGGCTCAGCGGGTTCAGCGCCGGGGGCGACGACTACTTGACCAAGCCGTTCGACATCGAGGAGCTCGTCGCGCGGCTCCAAGCTCTGCTGCGCCGATCCATGCCGGACTCCGACCCCGCGGGCGATGCTCGCCTGGCGCTCGATCCCTCGCAGCTCACGGTCTCCAGCGCGGGGGTCTCGCAGACGCTGACCCCGACGGAGTTTCGCCTGCTGGCCGCGCTCGCCGGCCGCAGCGGCAAGGCGATGTCCCGGCGAGACCTGATCCGGACCGCTTGGCCACACGGAGCGATCGTGCAGGACAACACCCTGGACGTGTACATCGCCCGGATCCGACGCAAGCTGGAGGCGTTGCCGGGCGTCCCGACGCTCAGGACCCTGCACGGAGTGGGATACCGCCTGCAATGAGCGCCGGCGCGGCTGAGATGAGCCCCGCGGCGCCCAGGGCACCGGGCCTGCGCGGACGGCTGCTGCTGTCCGTGCTCGCCGCGATCGGGCTTACCCTCGCCGCGCTCACGGCTGGGTTCAACCTGGTCCTCGATGGTCGCCTCGATGGTGACGCCAGCGGGGTGGTGCAGGCGAGGGCATCGGCGGAGCTGGCCGGCCTGCGCGTGGACCAGGGCCGGATCGTGCTACCGGAGGCACCGGACGACCGCACCCCCGACATCCAGATCTGGGTGTTCCGGGGGCCGGTGGCCCTGGAGCGCCCGCGCTCGGGCGCCGCCAACGACGGCGCCGCAGCCGCCCTCGCCCGCGGTCCGCGGGCTACCCGCGAGGTGGCCCGCACCCACACCCGCCTGTACTCGCTCCCGGTCGCCCAGTCTGGGCGCCGGCTGGGCGCCGTCGTCGCCGGGGTATCGCTGCTGCCCTACGAGCAGACGGCGCGTACTGCGCTGGTGGCCTCGGGGGTGCTCGCGCTCGTCGTCCTGATCGCCGTCGGATTGGCGGCCCGCTGGCTGATCTCCAAGGCTCTGCGACCCGTCGCGAGAATGACGCTCCAGGCTGCCACCTGGAGCGACCGGAACCTCGAGCGGCGGTTCGCCCTGGGGGCGCCCCACGACGAGCTCACCCAGCTCGCCTTCACCCTCGATGGGCTGCTGGACCGCCTCGCCGCGAGTCTGGGACACGAGCAACGCCTCTCCGCGGAGCTCTCGCACGAGCTCCGGACGCCGCTGGCCAACATCGCCGCGCAGGCGCAGTTCGCGCTGCGCCACACCGAGCAGGTCCAGGACGGCGAGGACGCCCTGGGCCAGATCCTCCTGAGCACGAGCCGGATGACCCGCACGCTCGACACCCTGATTGCGGCTGCTCGCGCGGAGCTCGACCCGCACCGTGCCACCAGCGACGCGGCATCCGGCGCCAGGGCCGCGGTCACGGCGTGCGCGTCGCTCGGCGCCGAGCAGGGTGTGGAGGTCACGGTCGAGCCCGGGCTCGAGCCGATCCGGGTCGCGGTGGAAGAAGGCGTGGTCGAGCGGATCCTCGCTCCGCTGATCGAGAACGCCTGCCGCCACGCCGCCGGACGGGTGCAGATCGTCACCGACCGCGACGGCGGCGCGGCCCGCTTCACC
>JBPCPO010000052.1:0-69413 GCA_050999075.1 Solirubrobacteraceae bacterium | reverse complement strand
GCAGCGGGCTCGTGACCTGGGCCTCGACGTGGAGCGCTTCGACGCCGACCGTCGCTCCGAGGTCGTGGCCGCCCGGATCACGCGCGACTTCCGGGGTGGACTGCGCGCTGGGGTGGTGACCACGCCGACGCTCGTCCTCGACGGTCAGCTCCACCCCGGCCTGCCCGAGCGCGGACTGCTCAAGCGCCTCGCGCACTAAGCTGACGCCGTCGCGGCCTGAGGGAGGGGCCCCGGGTACCCTCCCTTGCCATGGAAGCGCAGCAACGGCAGCTCGACGGGGAGGATGCGCTCGTTGCGCCCCCGATCCGCGACGACTGGTCAGCGGTGCTCGCCGCCCGCCGCCAGCCCATGCGCGATCGCCTGGAGCTCGCGCTCGCGTGGAACCAGCTGGCCGCTGAGCTTCGCTCCGGCCTCGCGCGTGCGCGGCGACGCGCTGCGTGACGCCCGCCGCTCCATTTCGACCGAGGGAGATCCTGCTCGCGCTAGCGACTCACGAGGTCGCCTACGTTGTCGTGGGGGGAATTGCCGTGCAGGCCCACGGCGGCCAGAGGCTCACCCGAGACCTCGACCTCGTCGTGCCTATGGATCGGGCGAACTACGACCGCCTCGCGGCCGCGCTCAGCGAGCTGGACGCTCGCCTGCTCGGGCCGTCGGGGGCAACTTCCGGCGTGCCCCTCGACGCTGCGCTGCTTGCGTCCGGCGACCATTGGTGTCTGCTCTCCCCGCACGGGCAGATCGACATCCTCACGCTGCCTGCCGCGCTCCCGCTTCGGTGACCTGCGCAGCCGAGCGCACGAGGTAGAGCTCGATGATGTCGTCGTCCCGATCGCTGCCCGGGAGGATCTCGTCGCCATGAAGAGAGCCGCGGGCCGACCGCAGGACCTCGAGGACGTGGCTTTGCTCGAGCGCCTTGACGACGGGTGATGCTCCCGGGGTCACGACTTCCGGTGATCACCTGGGGTGGCGGCTCGCGTTGTCGGTACCTGAAACCGGCGGACGCGGTGATCCGCGCGGGGGCCGCCAGTCAGTCATCATCCGGGGGTGGCCTCCTACGACGTCCGCCACCGCGATGCGCGTCCCCTGGCCCGCTCGGCCGCGGTGCGCAGCGCGTTGGAGCAGGACCACCAGAGTCGCGCCCACGTGCGCCAGATGACCATGGCCGAGCGCCTGCGGGCGGGCTGGACGCTCTCGAGCCTCGCCTCGCGAATGCGTGGCGGGCGGCGGTGACGGAGTTCGACCCGGAGCGCATCTTCGCCGCGCTCGGCGGCGCCGGCGTGGACTACGTCACGGTCGGTGGGATGGCGCTGATAGCCCACGGCGTCGTGCGGGCGACGCTCGACGTCGACCTGATACCGGCGACCGACGAGAAAAATCTGACGCGCCTGGCCGCGGCCATCGGCGCGCTCGGTGGCGCCCCCTACGGCGAGCCGGATACGCCCCTGACCCCCGAGCTGCTGGGCCGCGACGCCAACATGCGCTTCGACACCGAGGCGGGGCAGCTCGACGTTCTCTGCGCCGAGCAGTACCGACGTTTCTATACGGAGCTGCGTTCGCGCTTTGTGACCGTCGAGGTCGAGGGACTCGCCGTCCCGGTGGCTTCGCGAAACGACCTCATCCGCCTCAAGGCCGGGACCGGGCGCGACCGCGACCTGTTGGACATCGGAGACCTGCTTGCGCTCGACGAGTGACCACTCGCCGCGCGTACGCCGGTCGCTATCCTCATCCGGTCACCCAAAGAGATTGAAAGACGCCCGCCACCGAAGCGCGGGCACGGAAAGGAACATATGACTGAAGTGACGCGGGTCTCCGTCGAGATCTCCGGTACCGAGATCTCCTTCGAGACCGGGAAGCTGGCCAAGCAGGCCTCCGGCGCCGTAGTAGTCCAGGCCGGCGACACGATGGTCCTCTCGACCGCGACCGCCGGCAACTTGCGCGACGTCGACTTCCTCCCGCTGACGGTGGACGTCGAGGAGCGCATGTACGCCGCGGGCAAGATCCCCGGCTCGTTCTTCAAGCGGGAGGGCCGCGCGGGCGAGAAAGGGACGCTCACCGCCCGCATGATCGACCGTCCGCTGCGCCCGCTCTTCCCGAAGGGCTGGCGCTACGAGACCCAGCTGGTCTCGCTCCCCGTCTCGGTGGATCACGTCCACCCCTACGACATCCTCGCGATGAACGGCGCCAGCGCTGCGCTGATGGTGTCGGACATCCCGTTCCCGACCCCGGTCGGCGCCGTGCGGATCGGCAAGGTCGAGGGAAACTTCGTCATCAACCCGAGCGAGGACGACCTCGCGGAGGGCCGCTCGGACCTCGACCTCATCGTCGCCGGCACCGAGGAGGCGATCCTCATGGTCGAGGCGGGGGCCAACGAGATCCCCGAGGCAGAAATTCTGGATGCGCTCGACATCGCTCACGAGTCGATCAAGAAGCTCTGCGCGCTCCAGCGCGAGCTGGCCGAGAAGGCCGGCAAAGAGAAGCGCGAGGTCATCCCGCCACAGGTCGACGAGGCGCTCCACGAGCAGATCAAGGGCTCCCACGGCCAGGCGCTCGAGGAGGCCACCTCGGTCAAGGACAAGACCGAACGCCAGGACGCGACCGCCTCGGTCGAGGCGGCGGTCATCGAGCAGTACGCCGGCGACCCCGAGGCCGATGGCCACGCGGAGCGCCGCGCCCCCGTCCAGCTGGTCTTCGACAAGCTCGAGAAGTCAATCGTCCGCGAGCGGATCGCGGTCCGGAAGATCCGCCCCGACGGTCGCGCGGCGGAGGAGATCCGCCCGATCTCGATCGAGGTCGGCGTGGCGCCGCGCACCCACGGGTCGGCGCTGTTCACCCGCGGCCAGACGCAGGCGTTGTCGGTGACGGCGCTGGGCACGCTGCGAGAGGAGATGCGGCTGGACACGCTCGGCCTCGAGACCTCCAAGCGCTACTTCCACCACTACAACTTCCCGCCCTTCTCGGTCGGCGAGGCGGGCTTCATGCGCGGGCCCAAGCGCCGTGACATCGGCCACGGCGCGCTCGCCGAGCGGGCGCTGATTCCGATGCTCCCCGACCAGGAGTCCTTCCCCTACACCGTCCGCGTCGTCTCGGACATCCTTGAATCGAACGGCTCCTCCTCGATGGCCTCGGTGTGCGGCTCCTCGCTGTCGCTGATGGACGCCGGGGTGCCCATCTCACGCCCGGTGGCGGGCATCGCCATGGGCCTCATCAAGGAGGGCGAGGAGTACATCGTGCTCACCGACATCGCGGGCGTGGAGGACCACCTCGGCGACATGGACTTCAAGGTCGCCGGGACCGAGCGCGGGATCACCGCGCTGCAGATGGACATCAAGATCACCGGCGTCACCTTCGACATCCTCCGCGACGCGCTCGCGCAGGCCAAGGTCTCGCGCGAGTTCATCCTCGGTGAGATGGCGAAGGTCATCGACGCCCCCCGGGCCGAGCTCTCGCCGCACGCGCCGGGAATCTCCTCGATCAAGATCGACCCCGAGAAGATCGGCCTGTTGATCGGCAAGGGCGGGGAGACCATCCGCTCGCTGCAGGAGGAGTTCGAGTCCCAGATCGACGTCAACGACGAGGGTCAGGTGCTCGTGTACGCCGCAGACCGCGAGCGCGGTGACGCGCTGGTGGATCGGATCCGTTCGATGACCAAGGAGGTCGAGATCGGCGACTCGTTTGCCGGCAAGGTGGTCAAGACAACCACCTTCGGCGCCTTCGTCGAGCTCTCGAAGGGCACCGACGGGTTGCTGCACATCTCCAACGTCGCCCCTGGGCGCCGGATCGCCACCGTCGAGGAGGTCCTCAACAAGGGCGACGACCTCGACGTCCGCGTAGTCGAGGTTGACCGCGAGCGCGGGCGGATCGGCCTGCGCATGGCCAATGACCCCGATGTCGTCGGCAAGACCGCCGAGGAGCTGGCCAACGTGAGCAGCGGCGACACCGGTCCCCCCGCACGCGGACGTGACCGCGGCGAGCGAGGCGGTCGCGACGGGCGCGACCGCGGGCGCAGCCCCCGCGAGGGTGATCGCGGCCGACCGCGCGAGCGCGACCCAGAGCGCCCGCGCTCCTGAACACGGCACCCGTGGCCCAGGAGCACCGACTGACGACGCTCGAGTCGGGCGTCCGGATCGTGACGGAGGCGATGCCCTCCGTCCGATCCGTTTCGCTCGGCTTCTGGATCGGCACCGGGTCCCGGGGGGAGAGCGACGCTGAGGCGGGGCTCTCCCACCTGCTCGAGCACCTGCTGTTCAAGGGCTCCTCCAAGTACGCCTCGCTCGAGATCGACCAGTTGTTCGACGCCATGGGAGCCGAGCTCAACGCCGGCACGGGCAAGGAGACGACCGCCGTGTACGCGCGCGTCATCGACGCGCACGTCCCGGAGGCGTTCGACGTGATCGCCGACATGGTGTTCCGGCCGGCGCTGAACGATGTCGATTCCGAGCGGGCGGTGATCCTCGAGGAGATCGCGATGTACGAGGACGATCCGCAGGAGAAGGTCTTCGACGTGCTCGGCCGGGCGGTGTTCGCCGAGCACCCCCTCGGGCGGGCGATCATCGGTCGCGCCGAGGTGATCGCGGATGTGCCGCTGCCCGAGATCGCGCGCTTTCACGCCTCGCGCTACGCCCCCGCGAACGTGGTCATCGCGGCCGCCGGCGCCGTCGATCACGATGCCTTCGTCGAGCTGGCGCGCCAGCGGATCTCCGCAGTGCCGGGCATGCCGGCACCCGGCGAGTCGCCGCCGCCGCAGCCGTCGGCGCCTCGACGCCACTTCGAGCGCAAGGACACCGAGCAGTACCACGTGTGCCTTGGCGCGGCCGGCCTCTCGCGCCACGACGAGCGCCGCTTCGCGCTGCGGGTGCTCGACAACATCTTCGGCGGCACGTCGTCCTCGCGGCTGTTTCAGGAGGTGCGGGAGCGGCGCGGGCTGGCCTATGCGGTCTATTCGTTCACCAGCGCCTTTCACGACACCGGGCAGGTGGGACTGTATGTGGGCACGCGAGCCGAGAACCTGACCAAGGCGCTCGCGGTCGTGGCCACCGAGCTCGAGCGCCTGTCCGAGCAGCCGGCGACCGCCGACGAGCTCGTTCGCGCCAAGGAGAACCTCAAGGGGCGCGTGGTGCTGGCGCTCGAGTCGACCGGCGCCAGGATGAACCGGCTCGGCTCCGAGGTCCTGGCCGGCGCCCCGCTGCTCTCGCTCGACGAGGTGGTGGCGCGGATCGATGCGGTCTCGCTCGCTGACCTGGCGGCCCTGGTCGAAGAGCTGTGGGCTCCCAGCCGTCTGTCGGCGGCGGGAATCGGCCCCAGCCAGGAGCGATTCGAGGAGGCGCTGTCCGCCTTGGACACAGCTGTGACATCGGTGGCGCTCGGGTGACCACAAGGGCGAACCCGTTGACGACGCGGCGGTGATCAGGGTCGCGGTCGCGGGGGCGGCTGGGCGCATGGGCGACGCCGTGTGTCGCGCGGTGTCCGGGGCGCCCGACATGGAGCTGACCGGCCGGGCCGACCCGCTGCTCGAGGTAGCGGTCGCGCAGGTGCTCGACGACGCGCAGGTGCTGGTCGACTTCACGCTTCCGCACACGGTGCTCGCCAACGCCCGCGAGGCGCTGGCCGCAGGGGTTCACGTGGTGATCGGCACCACCGGGTTTGACGCCGGCGAGCTCGACGGCCTGCGCGGCGCGAACGTGTTCGTTGCTCCCAACTTCGCCATCGGCGCCGTGCTGATGATGCAGTTCGCCGCCCAGGCGGCCAAGCACATGGCCCGCGCGGAGATCGTCGAGCTGCACCACGACGGCAAGGTCGACCGTCCCAGCGGCACCGCCGCCCGCACGGCGGCGCTGATGACCGCGGCCGCCTCGGGCGAGTACGAGGTGCCGATCCACTCGGTCCGACTGCCGGGACTCGTCGCCCACCACGAGGTGATCCTCGGCGACGTCGGCCAGACGCTGACGATCCGCCACGACTCGCTCGACCGTGAGTCGTTCATGCCCGGCGTGCTGCTGGCGATCCGCCGCGTGGGCGGATTGACGCAGTCGCCCACGGTCGGCCTGGAGGCGCTGCTGTAAGTGGGTGGTGATCGTTCACGTGCTGACCACGGGGCAGTCGTCAGCGTGGGATGTTTCTGGGTCTATGTCCGAGTCTTCTCCCAACCTCCAGCTTCCCCGCCGTGGGGCTCTTCGACTGTGGGCAGGGACTGCGACCGGCTCTCCTGAGATAATGCACCGATGCCCGTGAGCCTTGGCGCCATCCTGACCCCCATCATCACCCCGTTCGACGCCCGGGGGCGCGTTGACGAGGAAGCCGCGGTGCGAGTCATGCACCATGTGGTCGATCACGGCTCCGACGGCCTCGTCCTCTGTGGCACCACCGGCGAGGCGGCGACGCTCTCCGACGAGGAGCAGCTCGGCGTGATCGGCCTGGCGGTGGGGGAGATGGGTATCCACTGCACGGTGATCGCCGGGGTGGGCTCCAACGACACCCGCCACGCCATGCACCTGACCGAGCGCGCCACGGAACTGGGCGCGCACGCGCTGCTCTCGGTCAACCCGTACTACAACCGACCGAGTCGGCGCGGGATCGTACGCCACTTCGAAGCGGTCGCGAGCGCGACCGATGTCCCGATTCTGCTCTACAACATTCCCCAGCGCACGGGGTCCGACATGCCCAACGACCTCTTGGCCGAGCTCGCCCAGCTGGATAACATCGTCGGCGTCAAGCAGTCCAACCCCGCCAACCTGGCCAAGATCGACGGCCTGCAGATCTACGCCGGCAACGACGACATGCTCGCGGATGTGCTCGACCTGGGTGAGCCCGGGGGGATCGTTGTCGCGAGCCATCTGTTCGGCGAGCAGATGAGGCAGATGGTCGACGAGCCCGAACGCCGCCACGAGATCGAAGACAGCCTGCGGGACGTCTTCCGCGACCTGGCGATCGCGCCCCTGGCCTGCAGCGTCAAGGCGGCGCTGAACCTCCTCGGACTCGAGGTCGGAGCGCCCCGACTGCCCTACGTCGAGCTCGACGACCAGGAGACCGCGACCGTGCGCACGATGCTCGAGCGCCACGGGATGCTGGCCACAGCAGCCGGATGATCCGCGCGGCCGCCACCGTGGACGAGCCCGGAAGGCGAGCGCGGGCCGCGTGAGCTCCACTCTGCGCGTCCTGCCGCTCGGCGGCCTGGGCGAGATCGGCAAGAACATGACCGTGATCGAGTACGGCGGGCGGATCGTCGTCGTCGACACCGGCCTGCGATTCCCGACCGCCGAGATGCTCGGAATCGACCTCGTGCTGCCCGACTTCAGCTACCTGCGCGAGCGCGCGCAGGACATCGAGGCGATCGTGCTCACCCACGGTCACGAGGACCACGTCGGCGCGCTCCCGTGGGTGCTGCGCGAGCTCGCCGCCAAGCACTCGCCGACCGTCTACGGCGGTCCGCTGACCATCGCCATGGTGCGCTCCAAGCTCGACGAGCACCGCCTGCGCGACATCTCGCTCCAGGACCTGGATCCGGGCCACGAGGTCACGGTGGGACCGTTCACGCTCGAGCTCGTCCACATGACCCACTCGATCCCGGACTCCTGCGCGGTGGCGGTCACCACCGAGCTCGGGACGGTGCTCCTGACCGGGGACTACAAGTTCGACCAGACCCCCGTGGACGGGCTTCCGGCCGACGTCTCCCGGCTCGCCGAGCTGGGCAGCGAAGGTCTCCTGCTGCTGTGCGGCGACTCCACCAACGCCGATCGCCCCGGCTTCTCCCCGTCGGAGCGCGGCGTCGGGCCCCATCTCGAGGAGGTGTTCTCACGCGCACAGGGACGGATCGTCGTGACCAGCTTCGCTTCGAACATCCATCGCGTGCAGCAGGTCGTCGACGCGGCCGCCGCGCTCGGACGCAAGGTCTCGCTGGTAGGGCGCTCGATGCGCAAGAACGTGGGCATCGGCCGCTCGCTCGGGCACATCGAGGTGCCCGACGGGCTCCTGATCCAGCCCCAGGAGGTGGAGGATTGGCCCGACCACAAGGTCGTGGTGATCTCGACCGGCTCGCAGGGGGAGCCGCTGTCGGCCCTGCGCCGGATGGCCCACAACGACCACCGGATGATCAAGCTTCACCGCGGTGACACGATCGTCTTCTCGGCCACGCCGATCCCCGGCAACGAGCGGGCCGTGAACGAGACGATCGACCGCCTGTACCACATCGGATGCGACGTGATCACACCTCGCGACGCCCCGATCCACGCCTCCGGCCACGGATACGTCGAGGAGCTCAAGCTGATGCTCAACCTCGTCAAGCCGCGGTACGTGATGCCCGTCCACGGCGACCACAAGCGCATCCACCTGCACGCCCAGCTCGCGGACGCGGTCGGGATCGACCCCGACAACGTGTTCCAGGGCGAGAACGGGCTTCCGCTCGAGCTGAGCTCCCGCGGCGCGCGGTTCGGCCAGCCCGAGCAGTCGGGCATGATCTTCGTCGACGGTGTGGACATCGGTGACCCCGCCGACGTCGCGCTGCGCGACCGGCGAATGCTGTCCGCCGACGGCATCTTCATCGTCGTGGCGACGGTCTCCGAGCAGAGCGGAGGATCGGTGGTGCCGCCCGAGGTCATCTTCCGCGGCGTCCCGTTCATCGAGCAGGCCGATCTGCTGGTCGAGGACATCCGCGCCGAGGTCGAGCGCTCGCTGGAGAAGGCCGCCAAGGACGGGGTGCGGGAGATCGACCTGCTCCAGCAGGAGCTTCACGACGACTTGGCGGCGTTCGTCTACGACCGTCTGGCCCGCCGCCCGATGGTGCTTCCGGTCGTGGTCGAGGTCTGATCCGGGGACGGCCCGCCGTTCTCATCCGGCGCCCGCGCCCCTGCGACGGGAATCCGGATCACGAACCGGGCCCCGCGACCGCGATCAACCTCGCCAGCGCCACCGCGATCAACCTCACCACCGCCACCACTGAGCCTGCCGGCGCCACCCCGGAGTGATCCGCCCGCGGCGAGCGCGGCCAACGCCTCCGAGGACTCCAGCGCGACAGTGCCCCCGTGTGATTCCGCCACCGCGCGCACGATCGCCAGTCCGAGCCCCGACCCCCGACCGCCGTCGCGGCTGCGAGCGTGGCGGGGGCTGCTCCCGTGCACGAAGCGCTCGAACACCCGCCGCTGCAGCCCGGGTGCGATTCCGGGTCCGTCGTCCTGCACGACGAGGACGGCCTGTCCGTTCTCGATGGCGGTGGAGGCGTGGATGCGCGTTCCGGGCGGGGTGTGACGGACGGCGTTCTCGAGCAGGTTGAGCGTCAGGCGGTGCAGCTCGTCTCGAACCCCCTGCACGACCGCTGGCCTGGCGGCGATCGACAGCTCGTGGTCGTCGGCCATCGGCCCGAGCTCGGATGCCGCCTCGACGAGCACGCCCGCGAGGTCGGTGGGGCTGTGGGGCTGGACCCGCTCGGCGTCGGCTCGGGCCAGCAGCAGCAGATCCCCGACCAGGCGGCGCATCCGCCGGGTCGAACGCAGCGCCGCCTGGGCCGTATCGGCCTGATCGCCGTCGAGCTCCTCGGTCAGCAGCTCGAGATTGGCCAGCACGCTGGTCAGCGGCGTACGCAGCTCGTGCGAGGCGTCGGCGACGAACTCCCGCTGGCGGTCGAGCATCGCCTCGGTGTCGCTCCGAGCTGCGTCGAGCGCCGCCAGCATTCCCTCGAGCGTGCGGGCCAGCTCCGCGACCTCGTCGTCGGCGTCGGGCTGGGGAAGAAGCCGACTGGGATCGCGCGTGCGCTCGATCTCGCCCGCGGCGTCGGTCAGCTGCACGATCGGGCGCATCGCGCGCTGGGCCACCGCGAGCCCGGCCAGCAGCGCCAGCACGGTGCCGCCGAAGACCCCGAGGAGCAGAAAGAACTGCACGCTGGCGAGGGTGCGGTCCACCTCCGAGAGCGGACGGGCGTACAGCAGCCATCCCACGGTCTGGCCGCCTGACTGGATCTCACGGGCCTCGACGCGGTAGCCGAGCTCCTGGGACGGGCCGTTGCTGTGCGGCGCGGGAAAGCTTGGCGTCGCGGCCAGGCCCTGTCGCCCCTTGACCACGTCGTTCTGGGTGCAGACCGGGACGCCGGCGATGTCGTAGATGCGGATCTCGTCCTGCTCGGCCTTGGCGTAGCCCCCCAGGAAGGGCGTGGTGGGGCACAGCGAGAACGTCCCGTTGCTGTAGCGCGGCGGCAGCTCGGGCAGCAGCGTGTCGGCCGCTCTACGCACCCCGTCGTTGAAGCTCCCCCGCACGAGGTTGGTCGTGTGCACGCCGACGATGGCCGCGAACCCGGACAGGATCACGAACGTCAGCGCCGCCGAGCCACCCGCGAGCCGCCACCGGATCGGCAGCGACCTATACGCGGAGAACGTAGCCTGCGCCGCGGATCGTATGTAGGAGCCGAGGGTCTCCACCGGCTTCGAGCTTTCTTCGCAGGTTGGATACGAACACCTCGATCGTGTTCGTCATCGAGAATGGGTCATAGCCCCACACCTCGTCGAGCAGGCGCTGGCGGGAGACGACGATGCGCTCGTTGCGCATCAGGTACTCCAGCAGCTCGAACTCGCGCTGGGTGAGCTCGATCGGCCGGCCGGCCCGGCCCACCTCGTGGGTGTCGGGGTTCAGCTTCAGGTCGCCGACGGTGAGCGTGGCCTGACCCCGGGGCGGACGGCGCCGCAGGAGCGCCCGCAGCCTGGCGAGCAGCTCCTGGCGCTCGAACGGCTTGACCAGGTAGTCGTCGGCGCCGGCATCGAGGCCCTCCACCCGCGACTGCACCCCGTCGCGCGCCGTCAGCACGAGGATCGGCACGTCGTCGGTGCGCCGAAGCGTTCGCGCCACCTCGATTCCGTCCAGCCCGGGCAACCCGAGATCGAGGATCACCAGGTCGGGCAGGAACGCGTGCGCGAGCTCCAGCCCGCTCAGACCGTCGCCGGCCAGCTTCACCTCATATCCCTCCATCCTCAGCGAGCGCTGCAGCACCTGCGCGATCGCCTCGTCGTCCTCGACGACCAGCACACGGGGCGGTCGCTCATAGTCGAGCATCGTCTGTCGGATGTTAAGGGGTCCGCGACCAGCGGCAGGTCTAGCTCGAGCTCAGCGTGTCCTTCAAGCGGGCGATGGGGCCGTCGCTCGGGTCGGGCAGCAGTCGGATGACCTTCTCGACGTCCTGCGTCATCTGCGCCAAGGCGGGACGCATCTCGTGCACCTCCGCCTGCACGGCGAGCATGCGCTTGTTGAGGTCCTCGCGTACCGCGTCCAGGCGCGTTTCGATCGCCGTCTGCAAGCCGGTGAGCTGTTCGATCTTGTGGTCAATCTCCTCTACGGTGCGGTCCACGTGGCCGAGGCTGCCGACCAGCGTCCCCACCCGCTCGTCGATCGAGGCCAGATGCCGCTCGGCGGTCTCCTGCAGGGACAGGACCGCCCGCGCGACCGTCTCGAGATCGCTGATGACGCGCGCGGGGAGGCGCAGCGGGCTCAGCAGTGTTCCCAGGACGCTGGGCGGCTCGTCGGTGCTCGACATGTACGTGAGCCTACCAGCGCCGCCCGGCAGGATCGCGGCGCCCGCCGTCGAAGCCATCCGTTCGGAGATGGCCACCCGCCAAGCGCAGCCCAAGCCCAAGAAGGCGCCCCCCCGGCGCGCCAAGCGTTCGCTGCTGGCGATCCGCCCGCTCGTGCTGCCCCGACCGGCGCTCGCGCTCGAGGCCCACCACATGGACATCGTCGGCCTGGCCCTGATCGCGCTCGGGATCTTCCTCGCCGGCGTGGAGTACCTGCACTGGGCGGGGGGAAGCCTGGGCGATGGCGCAGTCAGGGGCGCGCGCTTCGTCTTCGGCGCGCTCGGCTACGCGATTCCGGCGGCGCTGGCCGCCGGCGGAGCGCTGATCCTGGTCCGTGAGCTGCGACCCCCGGCCCGGCCGATGCGGACCGGCATCCTCTGCCTGGTGGCGGCGTTGACGCTGGCCCTGGCGGCGGGAACGCTCGGTCTGGGCCCCGGTCAAGCCCCGGCCCGTGCCTTCTGGCATCCACCCGCATTCGAGGCGCGAGGCGGGATCCTCGGCCAAGCCGAGCTTTGGATCGTCGCCAACCTGCTCTCGACCCTCGGAGCGCACATCCTGGCGGTGTTCCTGCTGGTCGCGGGGTCGATTCTCGTCAGCGGAGCCACGATGGCCGGGATTCTGCGCGCGACGAGCGCCGGCGTGGCGGGAACGGGGCGCGTGCTGAAGGCATCCACGCGCCCCCATGCGGGGGGCGCGTGGTCAGAGCGAAAAATCACCGGATCGCTGCCGGCCGCGATTCGCCGGCTCGCTCGCACCGATGCCGAGAGCGCGACCGACCGCGCTCGCGAGCCCGACGAGGATCACTCTGAGCCCTTCGATCTCGGTCCGCTGCTGGCCCCCGAGTCCGATACGGCCGAGATCGTGATCCGCGCGACCCACGTCGAAGCGCCGCCGATCCACGGACCGGCGCCCGAGGCGGACGCCGAAGAGCTCACCGCCGAGCCGCCGGTCTCCCGCCCGGACACCGCCAGAGCCTCCACTCGGCCCGAGGATCTGACCCCACGCGGGCGCTACCGCGCCTCGATCACCGACGATCCCGACTTCCAGTGGCGCGTGCCCCGGGCGCGCTCGCTCACCCGCTCCACCGGCGAGGCGGCCAAGCCCGACACCGCGGGGCAGGAGCAGGTGGCCCGCACGCTGCTCGAAACCCTCGGACACTTCGGGATCGACGCCAAGGTGATCGGCCGGGTGACGGGACCGCACATCACGCGCTACGAGCTGCGCCTCGCCCCCGGCATCAAGGTCGCGAAGATCGCCCAGCTCAAGGACGACCTCGCCTACGCGCTCGCGGCGACCGACATTCGCATTCTCGCGCCCATCCCGGGCAAGCAGGCGGTCGGCGTCGAGGTCCCGAACGCGCGACGGCGGATCGTCCACCTCGGGGACGTATTCCAGGACCCGCCGCCGGACTGGTCGCCCCTGACGGTGTGGCTCGGCAAGGACATCGCCGGACGGGCGATCGGCGCCGACCTCGCCAAGATGCCCCACCTGCTGGTCGCGGGGACGACCGGCGCCGGCAAGTCGGCCTGCGTCAACGCGATGCTGTCGAGCATCCTGTTGCGCGCGACCCCGCATGAGGTGCGCCTGGTGCTCGTCGATCCCAAGCAGGTCGAGCTCAACCACTACGAGTCGATCCCGCACCTGCTCACCCCGGTGATCACCAGCCCGCGAATGGCCGCCAACGCGCTGCAGAACCTGGTCAAGGAGATGGAACAGCGCTACTCGATCATGTCGCTGGCCCGGACGCGCTCGCTCCCGGAGCTCAACCGCACCCGCCGGGAGCGCGGCGAGACGCCGCTCCCCTATGTCCTGTGCGTGATCGACGAGCTCGCCGACCTGATGATGGTGGCCCCGGCCGACGTCGAGGACTCGATCATCCGGCTGGCCCAGAAGGCGCGGGCGGTGGGGATCCACCTCGTGCTCGCCACCCAGTCACCGCGGGTGGACGTGATCACGGGGATGATCAAGGCCAACGTCCCGTCGCGGATCGCCTTCGCGGTGTCCAGTCAGACCGACTCCCGGGTGATCCTCGACCAGAACGGCGCCGAGTCGCTGCTCGGGCAGGGGGACATGCTGTTCTCGGCCGTTGGCTCGAGCAAGCTGCAGCGCATCCAGGGCGCCTACATCGACGAGGAGCAGATCGCGGAGCTGACCGAGGCCTGGCGGGTCCAGGGAGAGCCGGAGCTCCACCAGGAGCTCCTGGAGGAGGTGCCGAGCGAGGATCAGGCCAGCGAGGACGACGGGGCACAGCAGGCCGACAAGGATCCCCTGCTCGAGGAGGCGATCGCGCTGGTGGCCCAGATGGGCACCGCCTCGACCTCGATGCTCCAGCGCCGGCTGCGGCTCGGCTACACCCGCGCCGGACGGCTGATCGACATGCTCGAGCGCCGCGGCGTGATCTCCGGATACGAAGGCTCGAAGCCCCGCCAGGTCCTGATCGGCGAAGCCGACGTCCCGCGGATCCTCTCGCATCTCGCCGAGGCCGACCGCGACCGTCGAGCCAAGCCTGACGACGGCTAGCCTTCGGGTCGATGCCCGACATCGGTCCCACGCTGCGAGAGGCACGGATGCGCGCTCGGATCGACATCAACGAGGTCGAGATTCGGACCAAGATCCGAGCCAAGTACCTGCGTGCGCTCGAGAACGAGGAATGGGAGCTGCTTCCTGGACCCGTCTACGTCAAGAGCTTCCTGCGCACCTACGGCGACTTCCTGGGGCTTGACACGCCGCTGTTGATCGACGATTTCAGGCGTCGCTTCGAGAGCGCCTCCGACGATCACGACAAGCGGCCGATCGCTCCCGTCGGTCGCGAGCGCAACCGCGCGCCCCGCGGCCCGCCGCCGCCGTGGGCGATCATCGGCGTGGTGCTCGTGCTGATCGTGGTGGTGCTCTACGCGGTCGGCAGCCTCGGCAGCGGCGGCGGCACGTCGAGCTCTCCGCCGAGCAGCGCCCATGCCCGCACGACGCCCCGTCGAAGCGCTCCCCGCACCCATCCCGCCGCGATCCCGCCCACGTCGGCGATCAGGCCCCGGACGGTGAAGCTTCAGCTGATGCCGACCGGCCAGGTGTATGTCTGCCTCGTCAACGGCGCGGGGGCACGTTTGATCCCCGGGGTCATCTTTGCCGCCGGACAGCGGATCCCGACCAAGCGCGCCGCGAAGCTGCTGCTGACGCTCGGCAACGACGCGGTCCAGATGAAGGTCAACGGCACGGTCGTGAACGTGCCCTCGTCGTCCAGCTCGATCGGATTTCTGCTCACGCCCGGCGGGAGCCGCCCACTTCCGGTTGCCAGGCAGCCGCGCTGCGCATGAGCGCCGAGCAGCGAACCGCGTCGGTGCGCGCCGGAATCCTCATCACCGGCACCGAGGTCCTGACCGGCATCATCACCGACCGCAACGGCCCGTGGCTGTCCGAGCGGCTGCGCGAGATCGGCGTCGATGCCGCGATGATCCAGATCGTCGGCGACCGGCCTGAGGACCTCCTCGCGGCGCTGGCGTTCATGGCCAGGGAGAAGATGGCCCTGATCGTGACCAGCGGCGGCCTGGGTCCGACCGCCGACGATCTGACCGCCGAGATCGTCGGGCGCTTCTCAGCACGGGAGATGATCCTCGACTCCGGGCTCGAGGAGCGCATCGCCGAGATCCTGCGCCCGATGATGAAGCGCTGGCCGGGGATCGATCCCGACGCGATCCGCGCCTCCAACCGCAAGCAGGCCGTGATCCCCCGCGGCGCCACCGTGCTGGCGCCGGTGGGCACCGCACCCGGACTGGTCGTCCCGCCCGCGGGGGGGACGGGACCGACGGTGGTCGTGCTCCCGGGGCCGCCCCGCGAGCTTCAACCGATGTGGGAGATGGCCCGCGCCACCGCTCCGTTCGCCGCCGCCGTGGCGCAGGCGACCACCTACCGTCGCGGAATCGTCCGCCTGTTCGGGATTCCCGAGTCGGAGATCGCGAACACGCTGCGGGCCGCCGATGCCGAGGGCCTCGAGCTCGGGGCGCTCGAGATCACCACCTGCCTGCGCCGCGGCGAGATCGAGATCGCCACCCGGTACGAGCCGCCGGCCCAGGGGGCCTATGACGCCCTGATCGAGTTCGTCGCCCAGCACCATGCCGACACGCTGTTCTCGCCGGACGGATCCACCGTCGACGAGCAGGTGGCGGCGCTGCTGGCGGGCCGGAGCGTCGCGGTGGCCGAGTCGTGCACCGGCGGGATGCTGGCCGCCCGCCTGACCGATCGTCCGGGTTCCTCGGCCTATTTCGCCGGCGGTCTGGTGACCTACTCCAACCAGGCGAAGTCAAAGCTCGCCGGCGTCGACCCGGATCTGCTCGCCCGATTTGGAGCCGTGTCCCCCGAGGTCGCCCAGGCACTCGCGCGCGGCGCGGCGACACGCCTGCACGCCGAGATCGGAGTCGCCATCACCGGGGTCGCGGGTCCCGGTGGCGGGACGGCGGAGAAGCCGGTGGGCCTGGTGTGCTTCTGCGCCAGCAGCCGCGACGGTCACCTCCTCACGCGCACCGTCCGGTTGCCCGGCGGCCGGACCGACGTCCGCGACCGTTCCACGACCGTCGCGATGCACCTGTTGCGGCGGCTGCTGCGGGGAGAGGATTGAGGCGCGGGCCGAGCGTGGCGTATGCGTCGCCGGGATCGAGGCTCCTCAGAGCACGTGTTCCTGCTCGCCGCGCTCTGCCCGTTCTGGGCTCTCCAGGAGGCGTTCGCGCAGCCGGCTCCCAGCGCCGGCGGCGGCGGCGCGCGCAGCCCGCTCGTCGCTCAGGATCACGCCGCGCTCGGACGCGAGGTCCAGCAACTGCTGGCGCTCCTCGTCCTGCTTGGCAAAGCGATAGAACATCCAGCCGAGCAGCAGCGTGGTGAGAATGATCTCCTCAACCATCATGACCCCACCGGCGAGGTTCTGATCCGAAAGCGGGTTCAGGCCCCGTTGGGCGTCGCTGGCGCGATACACGGGGTAGAACACGGTCTGCGCCCAGATCAGCACGTTTGCCAGCACCGCCCCGGTGAACCGGACGGCCACCACGTATCCCAGACGCGCCCAGCCGTTGAACCATCGAGGCATCGGCAGCGGACCGATCAACGTCAGCCACAGGATCATCCCGAACCAGAGGAAGCAGGCGTGCTCCAGCGCGTGGACCAGGTCGTGTCGAATCGCCAGCTGGTAGAGCAGCGGCAGATGCCAGACGTAGAGATCGACACCCCACAGCACGAGCGCCGTGATCGGATTGGACAACCGGCGCAGCCAGCGGGTGGCGCGAATCTGCAACAGCGGCGCCAGCAGCGGCCCGGTGAGGCCAAGCACGATCAGGAACGAGGCGATATCCCCGATCACGATGTGCTGGATCATGTGGGCGATCAGCACGCTGTCGGCGATCCCGTCCAACGGAGGCATCTGCACGACGGTCGTGAGCAGCACGCCGGAGATGAACGCGGCTCGTCGCCAGCTCGCCACCGCCCGCTGCTCGTTCGCCAGCGTCCGCGCGCGCACGCTGTACGCGCGCAGGTAGCAGGCGCAGACCACGAGCGGGGGTGCGAACTCGCCCAGGTGCTGCGGAACCGCCGCAGCCAGTGGCGTCACCAGCAGGGCCATGGATCAGCCGCGCCGGGAGCCCGTACTGGCGATCATGATCACGCGGAGGCGGCGAACAATCACTCCGCGCAGATCTTAGCCTCAATCGGGGTCGCCTTGGCGAGGTCGCGAGCGATGGAGAGGGCGAAAGCCGGGCGAGGGCGAGCGATGGCGTTCGAAGGCTGACACATCCGCCCACCCGGGCCCCTATGCGTCTGCGCGCGCCCGCCAACCCGGCCCCTTGCGGGCCGTTCGCCCACCCGGCCGCCTACGAGCCGTCCGCCCCCGTTCAGAACTGGCACACATTTCTGACCGCTGCGCAACAAATGCGTCTTGTTCCGTTACAGGCCCCAGCCTTAGCTTGTCCTTCCGTCCGCCACGGGTCCTACCGTGATGGGTTCTAAAGGGCACAGCGAAGGAGCCGAACTGAAGATGAGCGACCACGAGAAGGCCAGCGCCAAGTCAGGCGTTTCACCGGACGCAAAGTCCGACGCCAAGCGTCAGGCTGCCCTTCAGGGTGCCCTGACTCAGATCGAGCGGCAGTTCGGTAAGGGCACGGTTATGCGGATGGGGGATCCAGGCGCGCGGGTGGCAGTCGATGCGATCCCCACGGGCGCACTGGCGCTCGATCTAGCGCTCGGAATCGGCGGGGTTCCCCGTGGGCGCATCATCGAGATCTTCGGTCCGGAATCGTCGGGCAAGACCACGCTCGTCTACCACATCATCGCCGAGGCGCAGAAGCTCGGTGGCGTTTGCGCGTTCGTCGACGCCGAGCACGCGATGGATCCGCTCTACGCGCGGAAGATCGGTGTCGACATCGACGAGCTGCTCGTCTCCCAGCCCGACTACGGCGAGCAGGCCCTCGAGATCGTCGACATGCTGATCCGCTCGGGAGCCGTCGACGTGATCGCGGTCGACTCGGTCGCCGCGCTCACCCCGCGGGCCGAGCTCGAGGGGCAGATGGGCGATCAGTCCGTCGGCGTCCAAGCCCGGATGATGGCCCAGGCGATGCGCAAGCTGACCGGCAACCTCAACCGGACCCAGACTCTCTGCGTGTTCACGAACCAGATCCGAGAGAAGATCGGGGTGATGTTCGGGCCCACCGAAACGCAGCCCGGCGGGCGGGCGCTGAAGTTCTATGCCTCCCAGCGCCTCGACATCCGCCGCATCGAGACGCTCAAGGACGGGACCGAAGCGGTGGGAAACCGCGTGCGGGTGAAGGTCGTCAAGAACAAGGTCGCAGCGCCGTTCAAGCAGGCCGAGTTCGACATCGAGTTCGGCAAGGGCATCTCGACATCAGGTTGCCTGATCGACTTGGGGATCGAGCACGACATCATCAACAAGTCGGGCTCGTTCTTCTCCTACGCCGACGAGCGACTCGGTCAGGGCCGCAGCAATGCCAAGGCGTTCCTCGACGAGCACCCCGAGACGGCCGCGGAGATCGCGGCCAAGGTCTATGCGGCACTCGGAATCGGCCAGGATCTCGTCAAGCCGATCGAGCCCCGCGAGGAGCCGGCGCTTGCCGCCGTAGCGCCGGCGCGGGGCAGGGCCGCATAGCGCGAGGCGAGGCGTCGGGCGATGACGATCGCGTCCCCGAACCCGATGGGCGTGGCCGGCGAGGGCGATCACGAGCGAGCACTCGAGGTCGCCTACCGCTACCTGAATCGTCGGGATCGAACCCAAGCGGAGGTGCGTAAGCACCTCCAGGGCCGCGGCTTCCTCGAGAGCGCCATCAATCGGGTGATCATCTCCCTGAGCGATCATGACCACCTCGACGATGTTCGGTTCGCTCGACTGTACGCGGAGGACAAGCGGGCGCTCGAGCAGTGGGGGAGCGAGCGCATCCGGCGCGGGCTGCTGGCCCGGGGGATCGAACCCGACCTGACCGACGCAACGCTCGGCGACGAGCTACTCGAGGATGAGCTCCATCGAGCGCTGGACCTGCTGCGCCGGCGATTCTCCTCCCTCCCGACAGATCCTCGCGAGCGCGAGCGGGCCCTGGGGGTCCTGGCTCGCAAAGGCTACGAGAGCGAGCTGGCGCTCCAAGCGCTGTCGCGCTTCGTCCGCGGTGAACGATGATCAAGGTGGTCGCGACAGTGATGGTCAGTGATGGTCAGTGATGGTGGTGATGCAGGAACGCGCCATGGGCGGTCCAGGGCGCGAACTGCGCAGTCAGCACGATCGCCAGCACGACCCCACCGACGAGCGCCCCGGCGATGGTGATCCAGCGGCCGGCGGCGCCGGGTGTGACCCCGGGAGCGGCGGTGCTTGGGCGTGCGTTTCGCAGCGACTGGCCCACGCTCGAGAGGTGCCCGAGGACGTGCGCCGCCGTGAGAACCCCCCACACGATGAAGCTCACCTTGTGGATCGAAAGCCAGGGGCCCCGATCGCGGGGACCGTCGAACATCAGCACGATGCCGCTCGCGAACACGATCACCGTCGAGACGACGACGATCGGAGCGATCAGGCGAAGGATCAGCTCGGGCGGACCCTTCTTCCTGTAGGCCGGCTCGCGCGTGTAGTAGCGCACGAACCGGTAGCCGGTGCTGGCCATCTTCACGCCCACGGGTCCGATCACCAGGAAGCCGAAGAACAGGTGCAGCCAGATCAGCTGACCGATCCGCAGGATCGTCACTCCGACCACGGCCAGCAGCACGAGGAGCAGCACCCCGGTGTAGGTCGTAAGCCGTTCGTTGCCGTCAGTCCCTCCACCGATCAACGCGCCCGCGCGCGGCGCGCGCCGGCCCCTCGTTGCGGCCCTGGACACCGGCCTCGCCGCCGAGCCGGGTGCCTGTGTGCGGTCGCCGACCTGCATCAGGGGCCATGATGATCTCGACCCCTCAAGCAGCGTTCAGCGCCCGATGAGAAAGCTCTTGCCGGGGCCGCAACCCGACCCGGCTGGTCCTATCATCGCCTGATGGGATCCGGGCGTGGTCGAGCTTGCCCGGACTGATCCTGGTCATCGAAGACGAGCCGGGAATCGTCGACTTTCTGCAGCGCGGCCTCGGGGCTCACGGCTTTGAGGTCTGCACCGCCCTCGACGGCGTGACCGGGATTGAGCGCGCGCTGAACGAAAGCGTCGATCTCGTGGTACTGGACATGATGCTCCCCGGCCGCAGCGGCGCTGAGGTGCTCGCCGCGGTGCGTGACGCCAAGCCCGCCCTGCCGGTGATAGTGCTGACCGCACGCAGTGAGATTGAGCACCGGGTCGCCGGGCTCGATGCGGGAGCCGTCGACTACCTGGTCAAGCCGTTCTCGCTCAGCGAGCTGGCGGCACGCGTCCGGGCCCAGCTCCGCGTGGCCGAACAGAACCAGAGCACGACGTTGGCCGGCGGTGACATCGAGGTCGACCTCCTGACCCGAGAAGTGCGCACCGCGGGCGAGCTGGTGCGTCTGTCGACCACGGAGTTCGAGTTGCTCGTGCACCTGCTGCGCAACCGGGGCCGCGTCCTCTCGCGCGAGCAGATCCTGCGCGCGGTATGGGGGTATGAGTACGACCCCGGCACCAACGTGGTGGACGTCTACATCGGATACCTGCGTCGCAAGCTCGGCCGACGCGAGGACAAGGCACTGATTGTCACCGTCCGCTCGGTCGGCTATCGACTCGATGCCGGCGATTAGGTCGGTGCTGCCCGCCGGCCTGCGCTGGCGCCTGACCGCATGGGTAGCCGGGGTGATGCTGGTTTCGGTGGCCGTCATCTTCGTCGTGGTCTACAACGACACCGGCAGCGAGCTGCGCAGCCAGATCGATAGGGACCTCGCCGGGGATACCAGCCAGCTCTCGCAGGCGCTCCGCTCCTTGAGCCCAGAAGGCACTCAGCAGATCGCCGCGGCGGCACGTCGCTCCGTCCGCTTACAACCCTACACGGCGACGTCGACGTTGCTGTTCGTCCGCGTACCCGGACAGCCAACCGCCAGCAACCACCTGGAGCTGTTCGGCGCCGAGGTGCCCGAGAACGGGGAGACACCCGCTGAGCAGGTTCGGGAGAACCAGCTCGACCTCAAGCTGCTGACGCCCAGGATCGGCTATTCGGTGCAGCGGATCCCCGACGTCGGGGCGATGCGCATCCACGAGCGCCTGATCTCCCTCGGGCGTTTGGGAGTGATCGTCGGCGCGGGCGAGCCGCTGGCCATCGTCGAGCGAGCCAAGCACGGCGTCGAGCGCGCGTTCGTGCTCGCCGGGGCGTTGACCCTGGCGATCGCCCTGCTCGCGTCCTACCTGGCGGGGGCGGGAGCATCCGCCCCGCTGCGGCGAATGGCCACCGTTGCCGCCAAGGTCGACAGCGGCGACCTCGAGCCTCGAATGGAGGCCTCCGGTGTCGGTGGTACTGAGGTCCTGGTGTTGGCCGAGGCGTTCAACCACATGCTCGATCGACTTTCCGAGGCGTTCGCGGGACAGCGGGAGTTCGTCGCCGATGCCTCTCACGAACTCCGCACGCCGCTGACGGTGATCGCTGGCCAACTCGAAGTGCTGGCCGCCCAGAGCGACCCGTCAGGAGCCGAAGTGCGTCGCGTGCAGCGCCTCGTGCAGGCGGAGATCACCCGGATCAGCCGCCTGGTCGACGATCTGCTGGTGCTCGTCCGTGCGGAGCACACGGACTTCCTCCGGATGGAGCCAGTCGCCCTGCGGTCCTTCGTCGCCGATCTGTGGAACGGCGTCAGCCTCACCGCCAAGCGGCGGTTCGAGCTGGGCCCGGTGCCATCGGGGTACCTGTGCGCGGACCCGGACCGTCTCGCCCAGGCGCTGCGAAACCTGGCCCGCAACGCGATCGAGCACACCTCCGGTGATACCGGCCTCGTGCGCTTGGAGGTCGACCTTCTGCCGGCCGACCAGATCATGTTCACCGTTCTCGACGACGGACCGGGCATTCCCGTCGCCGAGCGTGAGCGCATCTTCGAGCGCTTCCATCGCACCGATCCCGCGCGAGTGCGCTGGATGGGTGGAGCTGGGCTCGGCCTGGCGATCGTGCAGGCGATTGCCGAAGCCCACCACGGACACGTTCGCGCGGGCGAACCCACTCACGGTCATGGCGCCAGGGTGGAGCTTGTGCTGCCCGGCTGGCAAGGCGGCTGATCCGAGCTGGAGGTGGGTTCGATCGGCGGACCGATCCGGTGTGGAGCGCCGCTACGCTTCACCGCGATGAAGCGCTACCACCTCACCACGTTCGGCTGTCAGATGAACGCTCATGATTCCGAGCGCATCAAGGGGATGCTCGAATCGCTCGGTTACGGCGAAGCGACCGATCAGGCCGAAGCTGACCTGATCCTGTTCAACACATGCTCGATTCGCGAGAACGCGGACAACCGCTTCACGGCCCATCTCGGCGAGGCGAAGCGGCTCAAGCGCGAGCGGCCCGATCGGATCGTCGGCGTCGGCGGCTGCTGGGCCCAGTCGGTGAAGGAGGAGGTGTTCGCCCGGTTCCCGTTCGTGGATGTCGCCTTCGGCCCCGGGCAGGTGCACAAGCTGGCCGAGTTCCTGACCAGCGACTCGCTCACGGCGCAGGGGTACTTCGAGTTCGAGGGTTTCACCGGCCACCTACCGGCCAAGCGCTCCCGCGAGTACCACGCCTGGGTGCAGATCAGCGTCGGATGCAACTCCGTCTGCTCCTATTGCATCGTGCCCTCGACCCGCGGTCGCGAAGTCAGCCGCGGACCGGCGGAGCTTGTCGCCGAGGTGAAGGAGCTGGCCCAGGAAGGGGTTCGCGAGGTGACGCTGCTGGGACAGAACGTGAACTCCTACGGACGCGAGCTGCCGCGCGGGGAGCGGATCACCTTCGCGCAGCTGCTCACGCAGGTCGACGGGATCGAGGGGATCGACCGGATCCGCTACACGAGCCCTCACCCCAAGGACATGCGCGAGGACGTCATCCGGGCCCATGCCGAACTCGAGTCACTCTGCGAGCACATCCACCTACCGCTGCAATCGGGCTCCAGCGTGGTCCTGAAGCGCATGCGCCGCACGTACACGCGGGAGCGTTACCTGGACCGGGTGGGGTTGATCCGTGAGCACGTTCCCGACTGCGCGCTGACCACGGACATCATCGTCGGCTTCCCCGGCGAGAGCGAGGCCGACTTCGAGCAGACGCTCGAAGTCGCCGAGCAGGTGGGCTACGACGGCGCCTTTACGTTCATCTACTCTCCCCGGCGCGGCACCGAGGCGGCGACGCTCGCGGACCGGATCCCCCATCCCGTGAAGGTGGCGCGCCTCGAGCGCCTGCTCGAGGTGATCCAGCGCCGCGCCGCGGAGCGCGCCCAGCGCTTCGTCGGGCGCCAGGTCGAGGTGCTGGTAGAAGGACCGTCGCGGACTGATTCCACCCGCCTTCGCGGGCGCTCGCGTCACAACAAGGTCGTCAACTTCACCGGCCAGGCTTCTCCGGGCGGGCTCGCCGAGGTGCAGATCGCGAGCGCCACGAGCCAGACGCTGTCGGGCACGGAATCGGTCCTGAGCCGCGCCGCGAGCTGACCTGCTCCACATTGGCGAGCGCCGCCACCGTTCAGCGACGAGGATCGGCTTCCCGAGAAGACACAGGCCATCCGAGTCGTATGCGAACATCTGTTCGATGAGATGGAGTAATCTGAGCAGCGAGATCGACGAGCTTGCGCGGCTGCCGGGGTACCGCGCCGACGCCGTGGTCCGTCACTTCGAGGCACCGGACGCGATCCGGACGCGGTTCTACGAGGTGCGGGCGAAATCGATCCTCAACCCGGTCCCGGCGTCCTCACGGATGCCGTTCCGGTGGACGATCAACCCGTACCGCGGATGCAGCCACGCGTGCGTCTATTGCTTTGCCCGCCCGACGCACACGTATCTCGGGTTCGACGCCGGCCGGGACTTCGAGCGCGAGATCGTGGTGAAGGTCAACGCGCCGGAGCTTCTGCGGTCTGAGCTGGGCCGTCCTTCGTGGCCGGGCGAGCACATCGCACTCGGCACCAACACCGACCCGTATCAGTGGGTCGAGGGGCGCTACCGGCTGATGCCCGAGATCTGGGCCGCGATGCGCGACGCCGGCAATCCCTGCTCGGTGCTGACGAAGTCTCCGCTGCTGCTGCGCGACCTGTCGCTCATGCGTGAGATCGCCGCCAGGACGGAGTTCAGCGCCGCGCTGTCGGTCCCGACCATCGACGAGAGCGCGTGGCGCGCCACCGAGCCCCACACCCCGAATCCGCGGGCAAGGCTCGAGGCTGTCGCTGAGCTCACGCGGGCCGGGATCAGAACCGGGGTGTTGATCGCGCCGCTGATGCCGGGGATCAACGACGCACCCGAACAGGTCGCGCGGATCCTCGAGCTGGCATCAGAGGCCGGCGCCGCCTACGTGACCGGGATCGCGCTGCATCTGCGTGGAGAGGTCAGGGGAGTCTTCTTCGATTGGCTGCGCACCCACCGACCGGAGCTCGTCCAAGTCTACGAAGAGCTGTACCAGCGGGGAGCGTATGCGCCGGTCACCGAGCGCAAGCGGCTGGCGGCGCTGGTCGAGGGACCGGATCTCGCGTCTCGCCCGCGGATGCGGAGAGGCCCCGATCAGCCGTCGTCTTCCGCTCGCCACCGATCTCCGCGATCCGACCCGCAGCGATTGTTCTAATGTGGAGCAAGGAGCACTGACCGGGAGGCCAGCCGGACCACGCGATGCGAAACCGCCTGAGAAAGCTTAGAGAGCCCTATCTGGACCGGATGTTCGAGACCCGCAGCGATGCCTGGGATCGCGTCGGGCTGGCGGTCGAGGGAAGCCAGAAAATCGTGCGCCGCGCCCGCAACCAAGCGGCCGCCCTGCTGTCGCTCCTGATCGCCGTGCTGGTGATCTACGCGCACCGCAAGTCGCTGTTCGGAATCGGGGACAACACGCTCGCACGGGGCGCGACGGTGATCGCGCTGATCGTGCTCGGCTGGGCGTTCGCACGCGATATCGGCCGGGCGGCGGCGCCGACGTTCTTCCGGCGCATGGACCCGGCCACGGCGGGGACGGTGGGATTCCTGATCCGGCTGGTCACCGTCGCCATCGTGCTGCTCGAGTCCCTCGTCATCGCCGGGTTCAAACCTCAGACCCTCGCGCTCGGGGGCGCGTTCACCGCGGTCGTGTTCGGGCTCGCGGCGCAGCAGACGCTGGGCAACCTGATCGCGGGCATGGTGCTGCTGAGCGCCCGCCCGTTTCGCGTCGGGGAGCGCGTTCGGCTGCAGGCGGGCTCCGTTGGAGGGTCGGTGGAGGGAATCGTCGGCTCCCTCGGCCTCCTCTACACGACGCTCGCGACCCGGGGGGAGGATCGGATCCTGATCCCGAACAACATCGTGCTCGCCGCGGCGATCGTACCCCTGGTCGAACCCGACTCGGTCGATGTCAAGATCCGTTTGCGCACGGGGATCCGCCCGACCCAGGTCCAGGGGATCCTCGACGAGAGCATCGTCACGCCGACGCGACGCGCCGCGAGCGTCCTGCTCGAGGAGATCGACGGAGCCGATGTCGTGGTCAGGGTCCAGGCCACACCCGAGAACACCGGTGACGGCGCGCGACTCGCCGACGAGATCATCGCGGCGCTGGCGTCGGTGACCGGTGAGCACGTGCTCAGCCGTGAGTAGGCAGCATGGAGGGATCGCTTCCCGTGGGCCTCGGTGTCGAGCAGAAGCCCTCTGAGCCACGGGCCGCGGTGGGCCTGAGCAGGTCATAGAGAGGCTCACGGCGCCGGGGGGCGGGGGGCGGGGGCCGGCGCAGGCGAGATCCGTCCCAGCAGCATCCCGGTGATAGATCGGGTGACCCGTCGGGCCGCCAGGTCGTGCGCCAAGCTGGACGACCGTGGCAACAGACTGGACGCGACGTCAGCTCATCGGCTCGCAGGGGCCCTGGCCAAGCTCGACGCGGGACCCCACCCGTTGACGACCACCATCGTCCACGGCGATCTCGTCATCGAGAACGTGACGTTCGGCGAACGTGCCGGCCTGCTCAGCGCTTATGGCGTTGGCCGGCGGCCATCCGGCCGGCGATCTCCTCGGCGCCCATGCGCCGGCTCAGGCTGGCCACGAGCTGGGGCGCGAGGCCGGCCAGGGCGGCTGCGACCCGTAGGCCCACGGGGGCGATCTCGACCTCCGCCCGGTTGCGCTCGATCGCGCGGATCACGCCCGCCGCCACATCCTCGGGGGACCGGGTGCCGACCCCACGCGGAAGTTCGACGCCGGCGTCGGCGAACATTCCCGCCTCGCGGATGAAGCCGGGTAGAACGACCGACACGCCGATGCCGTTCGGGCGCAGATCCTCACGGATCCCGAGCGCGAACCCGCGCAGCCCGAACTTGGTCGCGGAGTAGAGCGAGGATGCGGGGGAGGCCACCTTGCCGGCGAGCGAGGAGATGAAGACCATGTGACCACGGCCGCGCTGCACCATTGCCGGCGCGAGCCCCCGCGCCAGCGCCACCGGAGCCCGCAGGTTCACCTCGAGCATGCGATCGATCTGATCCGCGGTCAGCTCGGTCAGCACGCCGCTGGCCGGAAGGGCCGCATTGGCGATCAGCACGTCGACCTCGGCGGCTTCCCCGACCAGTCGCTCGACGTCATCGCGACGGGCGAGATCGCACGCCACGGCCCGTCCGCCGACTTCCCGTGCGAGCGTCTGCAGCGCCTCGACCCGCCGGCCGGTGAGGACGAGCCGCGCTCCGCGCGCCGCGAAGGCCCTCGCGATGGCGTGGCCGATCCCGCCCGTCGCGCCGGTCAGGAGCACGTTGGCGCTGAGGAGGCTCACGTCCGGATTCAGCTGCTCTGCGCCGGGAACACCGCGAGCGTGGCGGTGAGCTCGTGCAGGAAGCTGCGCCCCCCGACCGGTCCGATCTCGCCGGCGGCGAAGAAGCCCGCCGCCGGTGCGCCGCGCAGCTCCCGCGCCACCGCCGCGGCATCGTGATCGGGGGTACCGAACATCGCCGCGCCACGGCCGTTGCAGGAGAACACGAGCGCTCCGGCCGGCGGACGTCCCGACATCGCCTCCACCCGCAACCGCAGGGCGCCGCGAAGGTCCTCGTCGGCCGACCTGGCGTCCCGGGCGTGGAGCCGTACGACCTGGCCGGGCGCGACCAGCGTGCCGACCATCATCCGACCTGATTCGCGATGGGCGCCGAGCACTCCGCGGACGAGAAAGTCGCCCTGCTCGTATTCGGTCTTGCCCCCGTCGATCACGATCCCGAGCAGCAGACCGGCGGCGATCAGCGCCTGCTCTCGCGGCGCCAGCTCGGCGATGATGCGCTCGACTGTCTCGACCGCCGGGCGGCCGGCGAGCTCGTCGATCACGTTGCCGCGGGCCGCGGTGATCGTAACTTCGGGACCGACCGGCGCCGCGCCCTGCGAGACGCACGGAAGCATCTCGATGCCCTCGAGCCTCACTCCCACTGCACCCTCCTCACACGCCTTCTCGCCGAGGAACAACGCTCCGGCTCCGTCCTGTCGGCGGGCGCTCGCGACTCCACCCAGGATCGGCACCGTGGGGGCATCGGCGGCCAGCTCGCTCAGCACGGCGTCAGTGGGGAACGTGTGCGGGTCCGGGAGCATGATCGCGCCGCTGGAGCCGGCGAGCGCCGGGAACCCATCGAGCCGGTAGTCGTCGCCATCCTCGCTGACGGTGGCGTGAAACGGCGTCGCCTCACCTCCACCTACGAACGCCGCCGCCCACACCGCAACCGCCGAGCCGCCCTGTAGCTCCCGACCCGCTCCGAGCACGCCGCCGGCTCCGCAGCCGATCAGCGTCTGCGGCGAGAGCACGCTGTGGATGCCTTCTAGCATCGCCTCCGGTGCCGCCAGGTGATCCCCGCTGGCAAAGACGACGGCGAGGCTAACCGGGGAGCCCCGCAGTCCGGTGGCGGCGTTCTGCGCCGCCTCCACGCCCGCCTCGAGCGTCCCGGGGCGACTAGAGACGCCAGCACCGGCGAGCACGCTCACGGCTGCGCTCCTGCAGTCATGGCTCCACGATACTCCGCGCGTTGTCACGTTCGGAGGTCATTGCCCTGTTCGGGCCCACCGGGGTGGGCAAGACCGCGATCGCCGTCGAGCTCGCACAGCGGCTGCGCGAGCTCGGAGAGCGGCCGGCGGCGGTATCGGCCGACGCACTGCAGGTCTACGCCGGGCTCGAGACGTTGACCGGCGCCGCGACCCCCGAGCAGCGAGCCCAGCTCCCGCACCGGCTGATCTCGTTCTTGCCCATCGATGCCCGCTTCAGCGCCGGCCAGTACGCGCAGCTGGCCCACGCGGAGATCGACGCCCTGCTGCGAGACGGCCAGCGCCCGATCGTCGTGGGCGGGACGGGTCTCTACCTGCGCGCCGCGCTGAGCGAGCTCAGCCTGCGCCCGGCGCCCGCACCGGGCGTCCGGGAGCGCTGGAGCGCCGAGCTCGAGCGCCGGGGCCCGGACGCCCTGCACGCAACTCTGGCCCGCCGCGCGGCGTGGGCCGCCGCAGAGATAGACCCGGGGGATCGCCAGCGCATCGTGCGAGCCCTGGAACTGGTCGACGCGGGGAAGCTCGAGGCGCCCGCGGGTGAGTCGGAGCTGTGGACCGACGCGGTCCGCCATCCCACGCTCCTCGTCGGCCTGATCATGGACCGCGAGCAGCTCTACGCCAGCATCGACGCCCGGGTCGATCAGATGGTCGCCTCGGGCGCGCGGGAGGAGGTCCGCCGGGCCAACGCCGCCGGCGTCTCGATCACCGCCCGTAAGGCGCTCGGGTTCGAGGAGCTGTTGAGCGGCGACACCGACGCCATGAAGCGAAGGACGCGAAACTATGCCCGCCGCCAGCTTACCTGGATGCGCAAGCTGGCCGCGGTCAACGTGATCGAGACGACCGGCCGCGGCCCGGCGGCGGTCGCGGACGAGGTGCTCGGGTTGTGGGTCGGGTCCCAGGCGAGGTCGATCGGACCGCCTCAGGGCAGGGGCGTGAACGGATAGCTCAGCGCCACCGCCACGACGACGGCCCCGATCCAGAGCCCCCGCAGACGTCGGGCTGGTGGCCTGCGGGCCACCAGCCCCGCGACCCCGACATAGATCCCCGGCATCACGAGCAGCATGTAGTAGAGGTAGCTCGTGCGGCTCAGGAACAGGCTCAGCAGCTCGAACGGGACGAACGTGCCCAGAAACCAGGCCAGGGTGAGGATGTCGCCCTCGTCTGACGTGGCGCCGGTGCGTCCGGATGCGCCGCGCGCTCCGGCGCGTCCGGCACGAACGCACCCGGCGCGAATGATCCCGCGCGTGGCGATCACCAGCGCCGGAACCGCGAGCAACAGGATCGGTGGGCTGATCAGGCCGAGAAAATGGACGGCGGGATGGATTCCGGAGAGCCCCCGGGTCGGATGGGTGGGATCGATGTACAGGTACACGATCGGCTTGTAGTCACCCAGCCACTGCCACGGGTAGGAGGCGATCCCCCGAGGGCCATGGGGGCTGGTCTGGTGCGCGGCGAAGCTCAGCATGTGCGCGAGGTGCGCGAAGGGCCCCGGCGCCAGGCGCCGGTGCGTGCTCGGGTCATACGGAGGCGCGATCCGATCGAGGATCGCCAGCAGGGCCACGAGCACCCCCGCGGCGGACACCGCGCAGGCCGCGAGACGGGTCAGCGAGGCCGGGATCGTGCGCGGCAGCGCCAGCGACGGCCGGAGCGTGCGTGCCCGCGGGAGCGCCGGCGACGGCCGGGTGCGCGTCTTCAGCCACCGCAGCGCCTCGATCAGCGCCAGTACCAGCAGCGCGTAGGGGGCCAGCAGCTTGACGCACGCGCCGAGGCCGAGCACGACGCCCGAGCTCACCGGCCGGCCGCGCAGGTAGAGCGCGACGGCCCAGATCATCGCGGCCAGGACGTAGACGTCGAGTGTGCCGATGCGCCCGTGAACCAGCATCAGGTTGTCGGCCGCCATCAGTGACGCGGCGCCGAGCCCGAGCCAGCGTCCGCCCCCGGCCGCCCGCACGAGCACGAACAGGCCGATGATGGCCAGCGATCCCGCCAGCAGGCTGCCCAGCCGCCAGGCCGGCGGGCCATCCCCGAGCAGCTCGATCGATCCCGCGATGATCAGCTTGGCCAGTTGCGGATGCTCGGAGTTGGGATCCACACCCGCCGGCGCGCCGGCGTAGGGCGCCCCGGCCGGCGGGCCCAGACCCGCGATCACCCGGGCCGCGTTGACGTAGTACGCCTCGTCGAAGATCAGCACGTGGTCGGCGGCCGATCGGCACGGACCGCGGCAGGGCTCCCCGAGCCCCGCCGCGCGCGCGAGCAGGGAGAGCATCGACACCAGCACCAGCAACGCGAGCGGCAACCAGGCGCGGCGTTGGCTCAGGGCCCGCAGCCGGGCCGACGGGGATCGTGAGCCCGCGGGCAGCGGCGCGGACGGGACTCCTCGGACCATGGCCGTCGCGACCGTACACGCCGTCGGCATGGTCGGCCAAGTGCCCCGTCCGACAAATTCGGTGCTCACGAATTTCCCCGACGCGACACTAGACTCCGCGCGCGTGGAGTTCGAGAAGTGGCACGCGCTGGGCAACGACTACCTGATCGTGGAGCAGCACGCCCTTCCGTTCGAGCTTTCCCCCGCGCGTATTCGCGCGCTCTGTGCCGCTCACACCGGTGTGTTCGCGGACGGGATCCTGCTGATCTCCCCGCCCGATCAGCCCGGTCATCTGGCCCGGCTGTCGATCTTCAACCCCGACGGCTCGGAGGCGGAGCTGTCGGGCAACGGCGCCCGCGAGGCGATCCTCTACCTGCGCCGCCATGGTGGCCTCGAGGCCGGCACGATCTCGATCCAGACCGCCGCCGGAGAGCTGCGGGCCACGGTCACCGCCGATAGCGAGTGCACGGTGGACATGGGCCGGGTGCGCCTGCGCAGCGCGGGCTATCCATCCGGCGGCCCCGACGGGGTGGGTGAGCTCGAGGCCGCGGGGCGATGGTGGCGCTTTCAACACGTCCAGGTGGGCAATCCCCAGTGCGTGATCGGAGTGGGGGACGAGCAGGAGCTGGCGGACCTTGCGCTCGGGCGGATCGGCCCGCAGATCGAGCACCACGAGCTGTTTCCCCACCGGACCAACGTGTCCTGGTTCACGGCGCTCGGCGCCGGGCGGATCCGGGCGCGGATCTTCGAGCGGGGGGTGGGGGAGACCTCGGCCAGCGGCACCGGCGCCATCGGCGCCGCGGTGGCCCACGTGCTCCGCGGAGGCGACTCGCCGGTGACGATCGTCCTCGACGGCGGCGAGCTCGAGGCCGAGGTGGGGGAGGATCTGCACGTCAACCTGAGCGGATGGGCGGTGCCGGTGTTCGCCGGCACCCTCGCCGCCGACTTCGTCAAGGAGCTGCATGAGATCGAGTAGACGCCTGCAGCTGATCGCGCCGTACCTGTTCGCCGAGCTGGAGCGCAAGGTCGCGGCCAAGCGCGCCGCCGGCGTCGACGTGATCAGCCTCGGGATCGGGGATCCCGACACGCCCACGTACCCACCGATCCTGGCCGCTGCGCGGGGGGCGATGGCCGACCCGAGCACCCACAGCTATCCGTCCAATCGCGGACGGTCGGAGTTCCGCCAGGCGGTCGCCGGGTTCTACCGCCGCCGCTTCGGGGTGTCCCTCGATCCCGAGACCGAGGTCATGCCGGCCATTGGCGCCAAGGAGTACATCTCCAACCTCAACCTTTCCTTCCTCGACCTGGGCGACGTCCCCCTCGCCGCCGACCCCGGCTACCCGGTCTACACCGGGGGGCCGCTGCTGACCGGGGGCCGACCGGCGCTGATGCCGTTGCTGGCCGAGCGCGGCTTCGCCCCGGATCTGGGGGCCATCTCGGCGGCAACCCTCGAGCAGGCCCGGCTGCTGTTCTTCAACTACCCGAATAACCCCACCGGGGCGGTGGCTCCAGCGGGCCTGTTCGAGTCGGTCGTCGAGCTCTGCGCCCGGCACGAGATCCTCGCCGTGCACGACAACGCCTACAGCGAGACGACCTACGACGGCTACGTGGCTCCGTCCTTCCTCGCCACGCCCGGCGCCAAGGAGGTGGGCGTGGAGGTGTTCTCGCTCTCCAAGGGCTACAACATGACCGGCTGGCGCTGCGCGGCGATTGTCGGCAACGCCGAAGTGATCGCTCACTACTGGCGGTTGAAGTCCAATATCGACTCCGGCTTGTTCGAGGTCGTCCAGCTCGCCGGCGCGGCGGCACTCGGGCCCGAGCTGGACGGATCGGTGCGCGAGATGAACGCCCTCTACCAGCGCCGGCGCGATCTCGTCTGCGATGCGCTCGCCCAGATCGGCGTGAGCGTCACGCGCCCGAAGGGGACGATCTACGTGTGGGCGCCGGTGCCGGCGGGATTCCCCTCCACCGCGGCCTACTGCGAGCACGTGCTCGAGCACGCCGGCGTCGTGATCTCTCCCGGCGCGGCGTTCGGGCCCAGCGGAGAAGGCTTCTTTCGCATCTCGCTCACCACCCCGGATGAGCGGCTGCTGGAGGCCGTCGAGCGCCTACAGCGCCTGTAGGCTGTGTACCGATGGGGATCGGAGCTCGCTGGCGGGTCGCGGCCCACAGGATCGCCGCCCCTCCGCGCGCCGCGCGGCGGCTGTCGATAGCCGCTCTCGCGGGCCTGCTCGCCGCCTGCGGCACCACCACGATCGATCCCAGGTCGGGCGAGAAGCTGATCCGCAGCGACGTCAACAAGCTCGGCACCACCAGCGTCAGGTCGGTCAGCTGCCCGTCTGGCGTCAAGCCGGTGGTGCGCACCACGTTCGAATGCGAGGTGGTGCTGGTCCAGAAGGGGAGCGGCGTGCAACGGTCGGGCACGATCACCGTGCACGTGGTCACCGCGAACCGGATCGAGGTCTTCGGCAGCCAGGACGTGCATCTGCGATAGGCGACCGACCCGCGGCTACCATGAGGCCAATGCCACAAAGCCCTCACGAACCCGAGCAGACACCAGTTTCGGGCCGCGGGACCCGCCCACGGGGGCGGGCCCGCCAGCGCGCGCTCCTGGTCGCCGCCCTCCCGCCGGGAGACGAGCACGGGCTCTCCGAGCTGCGCGAGCTGCTGCGAACCGCCGGGGTGGCGGGAGTCGGGGAGCTCGTCCAGGTTCGGGAGCGTCCGCATCCGAACACCTATCTGGGGACCGGCAAGCTCGAGGAGCTGAAGGCCTCGATCGCGGCCGCGGACGCGAACCTCGTCGCCTGTGACGACGAGCTCTCGCCCCGTCAGGAGCGAAACCTGGAGGCCGCCCTCGGGACTCCCGTGATCGACCGTACCGCGATCATCCTCGACATCTTCGCGGCCCACGCCCACAGCGCCGAGGGCAAGCTGCAGGTCGAGCTGGCCCAGCTCGAGTACAACCTCGCCCGGATGCGGGGCCTGTGGTCGCACCTCGAGCGCCTCGGCGCCGGACGGATCGACGGCGGGATCGGCACCCGCGGGCCCGGGGAGACCCAGATCGAGACCGACCGCCGTCTGGCCCGCGATCGGATCACCGGACTCAAGCGCAAGCTCGACCACGTCCGGGGCAGCCGCTCGGTGATGCGGGCCGAACGCGAGCGCGCGCACCTTCCGTCCGTCGCGCTCGCCGGCTACACCAACGCCGGCAAGTCGACGCTCCTGAACGCGCTCACCGGCGCCTGCGCGGGGGTCGGCGACCGGCTGTTTCAGACCCTCGACCCGACCACTCGGGTATTGCATTCCGGGGGACGTGACTATCTCCTGACCGACACCGTCGGGTTCATCCGCAAGCTGCCCCATCAGCTCGTTGACGCCTTCGGGGCGACACTCGAGGAGACGCGCTTGGCCGACCTCATCCTGCACGCCGTCGACGGATCGGCACCCGAGGACGAGCTCCAGGTGATGACGGCGGCGGTCGAGGACGTGCTGCTGGAGATCGGCGCCGAGCAGGCGCCTCGCGTGCTGGTGCTCGGCAAAGCCGACCTGATCGACGCCCAGCGTCGCGCCGAGCTCGCCCGCCGCCATCCGGACGCGGTGCTCGTGTCGGCGTTGACGGGCGAGGGAATCGACGCGCTGACCGGGCGGATCGTGGCCGAGTTCGCCGCCACTTTGCAGGAGATCGAGCTGCTGATCCCCTACGACGAAGGCTCCCGGCTGGCCGAGCTGCACGAGCTGGCCGGCGACCTCGAGCGCGAGGACCGCGCTGACGGCGTGCGCATGCGCATCCGCCTTCCGGCGGGAACCGCCGCGCGCTATTCGCGCTTCGCGGTCAACGGCACATCGGCAGCGGGATGAGTCATCCGGCCCGCGGGCCGGATGACCGCAGCACGGTGAGTCTTCGCGTCCGGCGCCTTCACGATGACGCGGTCCTGCCCACCCGGACCCACGCCTCCGACGCCGGTCTAGACCTGTACGCGCTCGAGGGAGTCCTGCTCGGACCGGGTGAGCGCAGCTCGGTTCCCACCGGGATCGCGGTCGAGATCCCCGACGGGCAGGCGGGCCTGGTGCTCCCGCGCTCGGGCTTGGCCGCTGCCCACGGGATCGCGCTGGTGAACTCGCCGGGGTTGATCGACGCGGGCTACCGCGGCGAGATCCGAGTGCTGCTCCTGAACACCGACCGTGCGTGCGGGTACCAGGTCTCCCGGGGCGACAGGATCGCCCAGCTGCTGCTGATCGTTGTCGAGACGCCGTCCGTCGTGGAGGTCGGCGCCCTTGCCGACTCGCTGCGGGGACCGGATGGGTTCGGTTCGAGCGGGAGCTGATCGGAAGCGCGAGCCATCGGGCGAGGCCGCGATCGGTTCGGCCTGCAGGGTGTAGCCGATATGCTACAGTCAGGTCGTGACTGATGAGGTATCCGTCCGCGAGCTGCGCAACCACACCGCCGAAGTCCTCCGGCGCGTCGAATCAGGCCAGCGGCTGCGGGTGACCGTGGACCGCCGTCCAGTTGCCGAGCTCGTGCCCTTGCCCGTTCAAGCCACCTGGGTGGCCCGGGAGCGAACACGCAGCGCCCTGATCCAAGCCGATGGCGCTTTGCGCGGCGAGCTCGCCGCCGCGCTGGCGGAAACCGTGGACGAGCTATGAGGGGACTCCTCGACACGTCGATCTTCATCGCCGGCGGCCAGGAACGGCCGCTGGCCAGCGCTCGCCTTCCCGACCACGCCGCGGTGTCGGTCGTGAGCCTGGCGGAGCTCGAGCTCGGAGTGCAACTCGCCGACACGGAGACCATCCGCGCCCGCCGCCTGCGCACCCTTCGCGCCGTCCAGAGCACCTACGTCGCACTCCCGGTCGACCAGAGCGTCGCCTCAGCGTTCGCCGAGCTCGTCGCGGCCGCTCGACGCGCCGGACGCCGACCCAAAGTCCAAGACGCCTGGATCGCCGCCACCGCGCACGCGCACTCCGTACCCGTCTACAGCCAGGACGACCACTTCGACGACTTTCCCGTCGATGTCGTACTTGTCTGAACGCTGGGGGCATCGAGCTCCGCCACGAGGTCAGCAACCATGAACCAACCTCAACCCACGCCGCCCGGCACACCCCCGCCGCTGCTCTCCCACGCCGAGCTCGCGGCGGCGCAGGAGGAGACGTTGAGCTCCCCTCGCCGGCGCTACGGCGTCCCCGCCCGAGCGCTGTTCGTGACAATGGATCTCGTCTACGGTCGAACGCGAACGATGTCGAAGTTCAAGGTGCTCGAGATCGTCGCGCGCGTGCCCTACCAGACCTGGGAGCAGGTCGCCTACATCGCGGTCACCCATATGCATCACCACGCCGGGATGGCCAAGCGCATCCACGACCGGATTGTGGAGGCGCGCGCCCAGCAGGACAACGAGCAGTGGCATCTGCTGATCTTGCAGGAGCTGATCCTGGAAGCCGGGGTCCGCGAGTCGCGGCTGAAGTTCTTCTGGCTGCCGCAGGCGATCGCCTTCTTCTACTACCAGCTGTCCTGGCTCATGTACGTCGTGCAGCCGAAGCTGAGCTACCGTCTCAACGCCGACTTCGAAGATCACGCCGAGCACGAGTACATGCAGTGGGTGGCCGAGCACCCCGAATGGGAGACCGAGCCCTTCGACTCGGAGTTCCACGAGGAGTACGGGTCATTCGACTCGCTGGCCGATCTGTTTCGCCAGATCGGCCACGACGAGCGCGTCCACAAGCAGGAGAGCATCGACGCGATCGAGACCGCGCGGTTCGAGTAGCGACGGTCCGTCCAGTGCGAGGACGACGCGGGCCGGCGGCAAGGCAGGGGGACATGAGGCGGACGCGGCCGCAAGTGCGACCCGGGTTTGCTAAGGATCACCGCTTCGGGTGATGGCGGCGGCGACAAGCGTCGGTACATTGCTCGCGGCGATGTCCTCGAGCGGCACCCTCACGAGTGGCGATGGGCAGACACCGGCGGGGGAGCTGGTGCTGGAGCTGCGCGTGCTGTCGGGCGAGCCGATGCGGGGGGAGCTGGTCGGCCCCGATGGGCGCTCGAGCACCGTCTTCTGCGGCTGGGCTGACCTGATGAGCGCGATCACGGCCGAGCGCACCGCGACGCCGTCGCCCTGAGCGCGGTCGCGGCCCCCGGATCGAGCGTCCGGCTGGTAGCGTGCGGCGAGGACAGCATGCTGGAGCGAGGTGGGATCGAGGCGGCGGTCGGGGGTCTGCTGGACGCGGTGCAGGCTCGCCGCGGTCGCGCGCTCCTGCTGTCCGCCGAGGCGGGCCTGGGTAAGACGACCTGCTTGGCGGCTGCCGTGGCGATGGCGGGCGAGCGGGGCTTCGCGGTCGGCCGGGCGCGCGGGGAGGCGATGGAGTCCTCGCTGGCCTTCGGCGTCGCGACCGTGCTCACGGAGCCGCTCGGCGGCCCCGACCTGCTCGGGCGCCCCAGCGGCACCGAGCCGCCCGCCCAGGTTCGCGCCGCCAAGTTCTTCGAGGTCCTGCGTTGGGCCGCGGCGCGGAGCGCGGAGCGCCCGCTTCTGCTTGCGGTCGACGACCTGCACTGGTCAGACCAGGACTCGCTCGAGCTGCTGTGCTTCCTCGCGCGGCGGCTCGACGGCCTGGGGGTGGGCGTGTTCGCGACGCTGCGGCCGTGGCCCCTGGCCGCCCATGAAGCGGCGCTCGCCCTCGGCCACGCCGGCCACGCCGTGCTCGAGCGCCTGGCGCCGCTGAGCGAGCCGGCGGCCGGCGAGCTGCTACGCGCGCGCTGCGGGCGCCAGCTCGACCCCGAGCTGCTCGCGCGCTCCTGGGCGGTATCGCACGGCAATCCACTGTTGCTCGACCAGGTCGCCGCCACGATCGCGCGGGGCGAGAGCCTCCCCACGCCCGACGGCGCCCGGCTGGGACCGCACGCCGACGCGCTCCTGCTCGCGCGCTTCGCCGGCCTGGACCGCGCGAGCCTGCGCTGCGCGCAGGCCGCGAGCGTCCTGGGGCTGCGCTTCCGCCCCGACCTGGCCATGGCGGTCGCGGGCCTGGACCCCGGCCGCGAGGACGGCGCCCTGGCCGCGCTCACCGGCACCGGGCTGGTGCGCGCCGTCCCCGGCACGGGGCTGGTCGAGTTCACCCATCCGCTGTTCGCGCAGGCGCTGGGCGACGACCTCGACCCGGCGCTGCGCGCGGCGATGCACCGCCGCGCCTTCGCCGCGCTGCTCGAGCGCGGCCTCGAGGACGAGGCCGCCGAGCACGCCTCGGCGGGAAATCTCGTGGGGGACGAGCGCGCGGCAGCGGTGCTCGAGCGCGTCGGGCGCCGCGCGCTGGGCGCCGGCGCGCTCCAGAGCGCCGTGAGCCTGCTCGAGGAGGCGGCGCGGCTCGCGCCGGGCGAGTGCTCCGCGGCGCTGCGCCTCACGCTCGCCGGGGCGCTGCTCGAGGCCGGGCGCCCGCGCGAGGCGATCGAGCACGCGAGCTCGCTGCCCGACGGCGACGGCGCGACGGTCGCCGGCGCCTTGCGCCTGCTCGGGACCGCGCACTACGCGACCGGCGAACACGAGCTCGCGGCGCGGCGCTTTGACGAAGCGGTCGCCGCCGCCGAGGAGCCGGCGCAGGCGGTCGAGGCGCTGCTGCTGCACGCCGTGCTGCGCGGCCTCACCGACGGCCCCGCGGCGGCGCTGCCCGAGCTGACGCGGGCGCGAGCCGTGGGGGCGGGGCTGAGCGACGGGCTGCGCCTGCGGGTCGAGGGCCACTGGGGCTACATGGCGGTGCTCGGCGGTGACCCCGCCGGATGCGAGCCGGCGCTCGCCCACGCCCGCGCGCTGCTCGCCGATCCCCGCGGGGACCTGGCGCGCGCTGCCTGGCGCGACGTGACGATGTACGGCGCGGCGGCCAAGTACCTCGAGCGCCTCGACGTCGCCGAGTGGATCCACCGGGAGTTTCTGCAGCGCGCCGGCGAGCCCGACGTGCCGGGAGGGATCGCCGCCGTGCACACCGGCCATAGCGAGACGCTCGTGCGCACGGGCCGCCTCGCCGAGGCGCTGGCGGCGTCGACGCGCGCGTGCGAGGCGGCCGAGCTAGCGACCCACGTCACGGCGACGCTCGCCACCGCGGGAATGGCCCATGTGCTGCTGCTGCTCGGACGCCTGCCCGAGAGCGAGGAGTGGTGCGGTCGGGCGCAAGCCATGGCGCTCACCGGGCGCGGGTCGTGGCTTGCGCAGCTGCGCGTGTGGGACCTGCGCGGGCACCGCGCGCTGCGCGAGGCCGATTTCCACGCCGCGTCCGGGCTCTACCGGCGTGCGATGGACCTGTGCGAGCGGATCGGGCTGGGCGAGCCCTGCGTCGTCCCCTGGGCGGCGCACGCGCTCGAGGCTCACGCCGCGACCGGCGCCGGGGCGGACGCCGAGCGGGTGCTCGACTGGCTCGAGCGCTGCTCGAAGCGGCTGCCGTGCCGCTGGCCGCGGGGCGCCGCCGCCCTCGGGCGAGCGCTGCTGGCCGAGCGGGCGGGGGACCCAGCCCGCGCCGACAGCCTCTTCGGCGCCGCGCTCGCCGTGCACGAGCAGGCGCAGCTGCCGCTCGACCGGATCGAGACCCTGATCGCGTGGGGGGGCTTCCTGCGCCGCCAGCGCGAGCCGCGCCGCGCCCGCGGCGCCCTGGCCGGCGCGATCGCGCTCGCCGAGGAGGCCGGCGCGGCCTGGCACGCCGAGCGCGCCACGACCGAGCTGCTGCTCGCCGGCGGGCGCCGGCGTACGCACCACGACCGCGACGAGCTGACCGCGGCCGAGCGGCGCGTCGCCCGCCTGGCCGCCGATGGAATGAGCAACCGGGAGATCGCCGAGCACCTGTGGCTCTCGGTCAACACCGTCCAGAGCCATCTCAAGCACACCTACGCCAAGCTCGGCATCGAGTCACGCCGCCAGCTGATGCTGCTCGCGCGCGAGCGCGAGCCGGCGTGGCTCGACGGCGGCGCGCAGGGAACTAAAGATCACCGGTTACGGTGATGCGGGGCGCTCCCGGCGCTACTAGGTTCTGGCCATCGTAGACGTCCCAGCGCGGACCGCGGGCGACGTCGCCCTCGCATCGTTTACAGGAGAAGATCATGTCCCGCTCTCATCGCGCCGCCCCGCAGCGCGAGGCGCTCCTCGGCCGGAGTTGGCCCGCGCTCGCGGCCTCGCTCGGACCGGCTGCACCCGCGACCAGCTGTCCTCGACATGCGACGGGGAGCTAGACAGGACATGTCCGACAGGGCCGATCTGATCAGCCAACTCGAGCTCGCCCATCGGCTGGAGCCCGCGCTTCATGAGCGCCCGCGCGCTCCGTCTCCCGATCTCGTCGACGACGCCCTCGTGCGGGCGTATCTGAAGACCCCGCACGACGTCGGCGGTGAGCTCGACACCCCGGTCGAGCCAGAGCTCAAGCAGTACGAGCAGTGGGAGCTCAACACCTACGTGACGTGCGAGTGCCTCGGGTGGAGGGGCATCTGGGTCTCCGAGGAGCGCCGCAGGATGCACAATGTCGACCTCGGTAGGACGATTTATCTGGGCCTCCCGTACTACGGACGGTGGCTGCTCGGGGCGGCGCGCGTGATGGTCGAAAAGCACCACATCACGCTCGGTGAGCTGATCGAGCGGGTGGCTGAGGTCCGTGAGCGCCATTGCGGCCCAATCGGAACCGACGGCCTTCCGGGCGCCGCTCCGCGATTTGAAGGGGACCCGGCCGCCGTCAAGCGAAACCACCATCACCAGGCCGCCCAGGGCGTTGGCGATCCCCAGATCTACGCCGGGATGGCGGGAGCAGCGAAGTTCAAGGTCGGCGATGCGGTGCGCGTGCGCAGGCTCCCGACGATCTTCTACACGCGCACGCAGGAGTACGTCCGGGGCGCGCGCGGGACGATCGCCAGGGTGTCCTACGAGAGCATCTCACCCGAAGAGGAAGCCTTCGACCGGACCGATCAGGCGCCCGAGTGGTTCTACATCGTCCGCTTCGCGATGGCGGACCTGTGGGGCAAGTACACCGGGAGCGCGCGCGACACCCTGCAGACCGAGGTGCCGCAGCGATGGCTCGAGCCGGTCGACGCAGACGATCCGGTCACGACACGGACGCACTGAGGAGAGGCACCACTAATGCGGACAGAGCACCAGGAGCACCACGAGCACGTTCACCCGGCCGCGCCGATGGTGGACGAGATCACCGACTTCGAGGTCTTGGATATCGCGGTTCGGGAGCTGGCGATCGAGCAGGGGCTGTTCACCGCGGAGGAGCACCGCCGGTTCACCGAGTTCGCCGAGCAGATCGGGCCGGCCCCCGCCGCACGGCTCGTAGCCAAGGCGTGGCGGGAGCCGGAGTTCAAGAAGCTCGCGCTCGAGGACGCGATCGCGGCTTCTCGCGAGGTGGGGATCGATTGGCTTGACCCGACGGGGTTCGGGACCCCGAGCGACTTCACCGCGTTCCATGTCCTCGAGGACACGCCCACACTGCACCATGTCGTGGTCTGCACGCTGTGCTCGTGCTACCCGCGGCCGATCCTCGGCAACTCCCCGGAGTGGTATCGCACCCCGAACTACCGCCGTCGAATCGTGCGCTGGCCGCGCCAGGTGCTGGCCGAGTTCGGCCTCCAGCTTCCCGAAGACGTCGAGGTTCGCGTCGAGGACTCAAATCAGAAGCACCGGTTCATGGTCATGCCCGTTCGGCCCGCGGGGACCGACGGATGGAGCGAGGAACAGCTGTCCGCGATCGTCACGCGGGATTGCCTGATCGGGGTGGGTCTGCCGAAGGCGGGCGTGACTCGGGAGACCCCGAAGTATCTGCGCCGCGCGATCCATCCCGCGGCGAACCACTAGCTAGGTGCGAGAGGGGAAAGATTAAGCAGATGGCACAAGCGTCGGCAGGTGAGGAGCGCTCGGGGACCAGCGGTGTGCGGGTGGGAACGCTTGAGCGGATCGTCGAGCGCGACCAGGTGTGGTCGCGGATGGCGCGGAAGCACGGCGTGGCGAACCCGGTTCCGCCGTGGAAATCCAGTCTCGACGGGATGTGCGACGCTCTGGACGGAAGCGGAGCGACGCTGCCACTCGCCGCGCGGCGCGAGGATGAGGACCGCCTGTCACAGACGCTCTACGCCGACCTTCCCTTTCCGGAGCGCCAACTCGTCGCGTTGGCGCACTCGCTGGTGGCCAGAGGCGTGATCGACGAGGAGTCGCTCGCGCATCGCATGACCGCTGTCCGCGCGCGACTCGAGACGTCGTGAGACGCTCGAGCCAGCCCAGACAGGCGGACGCCGCCGGGGGGATGCCACCGGTGGAGCCCGAGCGCACGGTGCCGATCGTCGCCTGTCGGATGGTGAGCTGATGTTCCGGGCGACCCGCCTCGCGGCACGGTGGCGAGCGCTGTCCGCTCAGGAGCGAGCGCGCCTCGGCGCGATGTTCGCCGGCATCGCCGCGCTGAACTTCGGGGGGTGGGGGATCTTCGCGCTGGCGATCCTCCCGCGTCACTTCCACTACGCCGGACTTGGCGTTGGCCTGGGCGTGGCCCTCACCGCCTGGACGCTCGGCTGCCGCCACGCGTTCGATGCCGATCACATCGCCGCGATCGACAACACCACGCGGAAGCTCATGACCGAGGGACAGCGGCCTCTGGCCGCCGGCTTCTTCTTCGCCTTGGGGCACTCGAGCCTCATCGTCCTCGCTGGCGTGGGAATGGTCGTCGCCGCGCCCACCACCTTCCACGCGGTGGTGACGCCCACGTCGGCGTTTGAGACCACCGGCGGCGTGGCGGGCATCGTCCTGTCCGCGTCATTTCTGTGGATGATCGCCGCCATGAACCTCGTGGTCCTGGCTGGTATCGCGCGGGTTATGCGGGGGATGCGCCGCGGCGCGTTCAGCGAGGAGGATCTGGAGGCCCAGCTTCAGGCGCGCGGTCTCATGTACCGCTTCTTCGGCCGCTGGATGCGCTCCGTCACCCGGACGTGGCAGATGTTCTTCGTCGGGTTCGCGTTCGGCATCGGGTTCGACACCGCCACCGAGGTGCTCCTGCTCGGCGGGACGGCGGCCGCGGCCACCCAGGGCCTGCCGTGGTACGCAATCGTGGCCCTACCGCTTCTCTTCGCCGGCGGGATGACGCTCTTCGACAGCTGCGACGGCTTCTTCATGAGCACCGCCTACGGGTGGGCGTTCGCCCGGCCCGTACGCAAGATCTACTACAACCTGATCGTCACCGGGCTGTCCGTCGCCGTCGCGTTCCTCGTCGGCGCAGTAGAGATCGTCGGCCTCCTGTCAAGCCAACTGCACCTCCAGGGGTGGCTTGGCGCCACGCTGGCCGGCATCGACCTCAACACCGTGGGTTTCATCGTCGTCGGCTTGTTCGTGACCGTGTGGGTGCTGGCCGTTTCGGTGTGGAAGCTCGGGAACGTCGAAGCGCGCTGGGAGCGCCACCTGCAGAGCAATTCCACCCGGGTGCTCGAGTCGCCGATCGGGGTGATGATGAGCGCTGGCTGGCTTGTTGTGATGCCCAACGACGGCGCGTTGGCGGCGGTCGGGTCGAGACAAGCTCTGGCCCAATTCCACCACCCAACCCGCCGGAGCGACAAGGAGGCGATTACGGATGATTGACCGGGTGCTGCGTGCTCGACGGGCGAGGACGGTGCGAGACCGACACACGCTTCGTCGCTCGGTGGGGCGTTTCGGGGGTTTGGTGGCAGCGGCGGCTCTGGTGGCGACGATGGGCTCGGAGGCCTTCGCACTGGAGGCCCCCGCCGCTGCGGGCTCCGCTGTTTCGGGGGGGGCCGGGAACCGGCATGATTCGAACGGCCCGGTGGGGAGCACGCTGAAGCTGGGCAGTGGCCTGCACCTGACGTTCTTCTCCTGCAAGGCAGGCGCCGCCCAGCCCTACACGGTGCCGGCGGACACCCACAGCGTGTATGTCGAGGCGGTGGGCGGGGAGGGGATGACCCCGAACCCCGACAAGACGGGCTGGGGTGGCTCCGCCGGGCAGGTCACGGGCTCACTGGCCGTCACCCCGGGTGAGAAGCTGTCGGTCGCGGTGGGCTGCGGCGGCACGTCGGGGGGCGGAGCGTCACCGTACGCCCCCGGAGGGGCGAAGGGACTGGGCCGCAACAAGCAGACGTTCGCCATGAGCTCGTACGGGGTCAGCGCCGGTGGCGGGGGCGGCGCCTCGGCGGTGCAGGCATGCTCGGCCGGCGCCGGAACGTGCGACCCCACCAAGCCGGCGAGCCTGAAGCCGCTGGTCGTCGCCGGCGGTGGCGGCGGCGCGGCGGGCGGCGCCCCCGCCTGCTACAAGCTCTCGATCGAGGCCGACGAGCACGCCGGCTACAGGGCCGAGGCGTTCTGGTACGTGTGCCATCCCCCCATCTACCAGAAGGGTGGCAACGGTGGGCGGGGCGGAAACCCGGCCGCGCCGGGGACCGTGGGCGAGAACAATGAGTCAGGAGCCGCACCCGGCGGGGGCGCCTGCGCCACGGCCGAGCGGGCGGGTGAGAACGGGGAGGACTTCAACGAGCTGGGCGGCGGCGGAGCCGGCGGCGGTGGTGGTGGGGGCTACCGAGGCGGGTGCGCGGGCAGCGCAGGCGGTGAGACCCTGATCGTGGACAATCCCGCCGCGGGATCGCTCACGGGCCGAGCTGGTAACGGCGGCGGCGGCGGTCAGTCCTACGCCGATGCGGGGAGGGTCAACCAGCCGGGGTTCAGCGCCGCCGACAACGCCGGGGATGGCTACGTCTTGATCCTGTCGGGGGCGGACACGCTGCGCACCTCCAAGTACGGGTTCACCGGGAGAACCGAGTCGAAGTGCGTGCCGGCGCGCACTGACAAGATCTTCGTCAACGCCGTCGGGGGGGCGGGCGGTGGTGGCGGCAGCGACTTCTCGGGTGTGGGCACGGGCGGAGGTGGCGGCAGCGTCCAGGCCGTCGTCCCCGTCTCCCCGGGCAAGAAGCTGCTGGTTACGGTCGGTCAGTACGGTCACGGCGGCGGGGGCTTTGGCGACGGCAGCGGCGGCGCGCGGGGACCCGGAGGTCTGACCGACTCGGAAAAGAGCGGGGCCGGGGGTGGCGGCTCCTCAGCGGTCAAGTCCACCAGCAGCCGCTGTGGCGCCACCAAGCCCACCGGGCCTTTCTCCCCCCTGGTGGTCGCCGCCGGTGGCGGTGGCGGCGGCGGCGAGACTCCCGTCGCCTCGAGCGGCGACGGGGGCAACGGCGGCAACCCGCCGGCTGCCGGCGACCGAGGGGGCTCCTTCGACTCAGGCGCCGGGGGCCTGGCCGGGGCGCCCAGCGACGGCCCGGGCAAGGTCAACGGCGGCGACGGGACAGATGGGGGAAGTTCTGGCGGTGGTGGTGGTGGCGGTGGCGGTGGCTATTACGGCGGCGGCGGAGGCCACGGCCCCCACGGCGGACAGACCGGCGCCGGTGGCGGTGGTGGTGGCGGTCGTTCCTACGCCTTTCAGACAGACCCCACGCAGGTCCGTTTCGGCACCGGCTCCAGCGGGGCGCGCAGGGCGGATGGATCGGTCACCCTGGTCGTGCCGTTCCCGGCCCAGCGCTCCGAGGTGGAAATCCTCGGCGGCAGCGCCCAGTCCGCCCTTCCGGGCCGGGCCTTCGCCCAGCCGTTGCAGGTCAAGGCCCTCGACGCCAACGGCCTCGGACTCAAGCAGGTGCGGATCGATTTCACCGCGCCCGACGGCTACGCCGTGTTCGCCAACGGATCCCGCACCCACCTCCAGGTGACCACCGGCGACGACGGCAGGGCCACGGTGCCGATCAAGGCCCAAGCCCCGCCGTGGCAGACCGGGCCGTTCGAGATCGCCGCCCAGGTGACCGGCCAGCCGGACATCAAGGCCGCCAAGTTCAGCCTGTTCAACGTGTCCGTGCGCACGGCGCTCACGCTGACCTCGTGCACCCCAGGACCGCCCCTGACGTCGTGCACCCGACACGCCTCCAACCGGGCCCAACCCGTGCGGTTCACCGCGACGGTGGCCCAGGCGTCGCCGCGCCCGTTGCCTGACGAGTACGGCACGCCGACCGGCGACGTGCAGTTCGCGGTCGACGGCGCGCCCGTCGGCGCGCCCGTCGCGCTCGACCCGGCCGGCCAGGCGGCCACCGATCTGCGCGATCTGGCCCAGGGCCCCCGGCGGATCACCGCCATCTACCTGAGCGACGCCCGCCACGTGTTCGCCTCCACCAGCGCCGACACCATCCAGGCCGTCCAGATCGACGCCCCCGTCATGACCCTGTCCTCGAGCGCCGGTACCGCCCCCATCGGCACCCCGGTGCACTTCGGCGCCGAGGTGAACGCCCCCCAGGGGGTCTCGGTCGCTCCCACGGGAAACGTGCGCTTCAGCGTGGACGGCACCTTCCTGAAGACCGTGACGCTCAGCGGTGGCAATGCCGCCGCGCCCCCGGTGAGCGACCTCGGCGTCGGTCTGCACACCGTCGTGGCCCGCTACTCCGGCGACGACGGCTTCCTGCCCAACGTGCGGACCATCTACGAGTACGTCAAGGCCGCCTCATCGGTCACCCTGACCCCCTCGCACCGCTGCACTTTCTCCTCGGACTACTGCGTGTATCCCGGGCAGACGCTGACCCTGTCGGCGACCGTGGCCTCGGCGACGCCGGGGGTGAGCGCCACCCCTCAAGGCGAGGTGGTGTTCACCTCCGACGGAAAGAAGGTGGTCACCGTCACACTGAATAAGCGCGGGCAGGCGACGACACCGCCGGTCAACCTCGGGGCCGCTGTCGTCACCCCCCACCACGTCGTGGCCAGCTACAGCGGCGCGGACAACCGCTTCGCGGCCAGCCAGGACAGTAAGAGCGTGTACGTCTACACACTCAGCCAGCCGGCGCCCGGTGGGGCCAAGCCGGCACCCGGTGGGCCGGGCCCGTCGCCGCCGATCGTCCGGAAGTTCTCGTGTCAAGGGGCGACCAGCCAGACCTTCCCGGTGCCCACCGACCATCCCATCTACTCGATGGACGTCACCGCCGTCGGCGGCACCGGCGGCGACGGCTTTGGTGCCCCCGGCGGCCGCGGAGGTATCGCCTCCGGTTCGCGGCCGGTCCGAGGAGGCCAGAAGCTCGGGATCGACGTCGGATGTACCGCGACGGCGCCCATCGCCCCCGTCTTCGGAGAGACTGATCCCGGCGCCTCGCCGTTCGCTGCAGGGGGGGCCGGCGGCCCCGGGATCATCGGTCGGGGGTACAACTACTCGTTGCCTCCTTTTCCCACCACGGGAAACTCCGGAGGCGGCGGGGGTGGCGCCTCCGCCGTGCTGGGTGACGGCCGGACGATGCTGGTGGCCGGCGGTGGTGGTGGCGGTGGCGGCATCCATTATCCCGGGGTAAGTGGAACACTGGGAGGCGCCGGCGGGAACCCGGCTCAACCCGGGGTGAGCTGCTCCGTGGCGCAAGGGCCGTGCGTCGGTGGAGCCGGTGGCTCGCTGGCGTCCAGGTCCGGCGGGCAGGGCACCAAAAACCCCTGCCCCAAGCCGACGACGGCGACGTACGGCGCGTCGGGCGGGTCGGGCGGTGGCGGTGGCGGCTGGCTCGGCGGCGACGCCGGGTCCTTTAGCGCCTGTTCCCTCACGGGGACCGCCGCCGGAGGAGGCGGCGGGCTCTCCTACGCCGACCCCGCCGTCACGGGCCCGAAGTTCTCGACCGCATCGAACTCGGGCGACGGCTCGATCACCGTGACCCTCCGGGCCGGAGGGGCCGTCCCTGCTGTCGCTCTGTCCGTGTCGCCACGGTCGCTCGTCCTGGGAGATCAAGCCCGCTTCACCGCGACGCTGAGCACACCTCTGGCCGGAGCACCGGTACCCACAGGCACGGTGAGCTTCTCCAGCGGAGGGCTGAAGCTCGGCACCCGGACCCTCGACGGGCACGGTGGCGCGACCAGCGACCTCACCCCCCACCTGACCGTTGGTCCGTATCCCCTGACCGTCGTCTACTCCGGCGACAGCAACTACGCCCCGAAGACCACGGCCACAACGCTGACCGTAGCCGAGAAGGCACCCTCGATCACCGTCTCCCTAACCCCTGAGCCGTTGGTGGACGGCGCGCCCGCCACCTTCACCGCCAAGCCCGCACGCGCGTGGCCCCAGGGCCCAGTGCCCACGGGGACCATGCAATTCCTCCTCAACGGGGACCCCGTCGGCATTCGCGTTCACCTCAATCCTGACGGGTCGGCGACCAGCGGGCGCAGCGATCCGTTGCCCTTCGGTGCCAACAAGATCAGCGCCACCTACTCGGGGGACTCCAACTACCTGACCGGCACCGCGACCAAGGAGTCCTTCGCCCAGGGCCACACCTTCGTGACCCTGAAATCCGCACACAACCCGATCCTGCCCCGCTTCACCGGTGAAGAGCTGACGTTCAGCGCGGCCGTTCAAGGCACCGGCGACGCCTCGGGCACCCCCACCGGTACGGTGCGCTTCAGCGTCGACAGGGGCAAGCGCCTGATCGGCGTCGACGGACAGCCACTCGACGAGCCCCTACCGCTCGTCAACGGAGCGGTGAGGACCCCGGTCCTCGACCAGTCGGCGCTGCCCATCTCGATCTATCCGTACGCTGTCGTGGCCGAATACTCCGGTGACAAGCACTTTCGACCGTCGAAAAGCACACTACAGCTGTACTCAATCGCAGCGCTATCTTGAAAGCGTCGCAGCCGTGGCAATGCGTCCGCAACGATCGACCGGAGGTAGGCCCGAGATGTCGGAGAGGACGCACCTGCCGCGGAGCGCGCGAGCTGGGCCCCGCCCGTCGAGCTTCGCGAACCGCCGACATCGTCGATGCTGTCGTGATCGAGTCTGCAGGTCGCCGCAACGATGGGGTCTACACAGGCGACACCGGCGACTTGGAGCACCTCGCCGAACACATCGACAACCAGGTCGCCATCATCCAGACTGGCCACCAAGACCACATACGTATGACGTCGGCGTAACGGTGGTCGTCGTGTCCCTTCTGGTCGTCCCGTGGACCGGCGACGTGGGCCGGGTCGGAGCGCTGGCGCGACGCCGACCTCCTCAGATCGGGGGTAACAGCAAATTGCCGTCGCCGCCCACCCGGCGCGCGTCGCCGATCCGATGATCGCCGAGCGCGCCTGTCATCGACGGGTGGGGCACCCCGTCACGCCGGCCGGCCTCGATGATCTCTCACAAGTGGCGCTGACCGACTACCTCCCCGTTGTCAGGACCACCAGCCCCTGCGCCTGCAGGAACCGCTTCGCCACGGTGGCCGGATCCTGGTGCTGCACGTCGACGTCGGCGTTCAGCTTGCGCATCACGGTGAGGGTGAGCAGGGCACTCACCTGGTTGATCGTCGCGGCGAAGGCCGGACCCTCGGCGGTGAGCACCTTGGCCGGCACAACGGGGATCACGTTCCCCCACCCGAACACGTTCCGTGTATCCCTCAGCAGGTCGTACTTGCCCAAGGTCAACTGCCCGGCGGTGCTGCTGACGTCCGCGGCCTGGACCGAGCCCGCGTCGAGGGCCTGGAACTGACCTCCCACCTCGAGGGCCTTGAAGGCCGACGGCAGGAAGCCGTAGGCCTGCTCCAAGGCCGGCAGATCGGCCGGAAGCTGGGCGAACTGGGGAGGGGCCCCGAGCGTGAGCGCCGGCGCCACCCGGGTCAGATCACCGATCGTGCGCAGGCCGTTGGCGGCCGCGTAGGCCGACGTGACGCCGATCGCGTCGGTGTCGCTGAACGGAGTCAGATCGAGGAGCTCGAGCCCGTGGGCGACGGCGTAGCGTTGCGCGGCCCGGTAAGCGCCAGACCGGCTCGGAAAAGTCCGTAGGTAGCCGGCCACCATCGTGTTCCAGGTGCCGAGGTACTCGGGGTACAGGCTGAGAGTCCCGTTCTGGAGCGCCCGGATCGTGACCTCGATGGGCCCGATGTTGCGGTTGCTGAGGACCGAGAACCCCTGTGCCCGTAGCGCCTGACCGTAGAGCTCCCCGAGCACGAACTGCTCGGTGAAGTTCTTGTCCCCGATCGTGACCGTCGGATGGCCGGCTCCCGGCAGAACCAGCGTCGTCTCGGTGGCGGACGTCGTTCCCGCCGCGGTCGCTGGATGGGTGACTCCGCAGGCGGCCGCTCCCAACGCCAGGACAACAGCGATGGACGGTGCGAGCAGGCTGGCGGTGACGGTGCGCCGGGGAGGGGTCATGCGCGGTGCAGAGCGGAGCCCATCGTAGAGCTACACGCCGGCCGCGCGCCGAGCGTCGGCGTGGGCGGCCAGCTCGAGCTCGTCCGCGAGCGCCAACAGCGGTTGCGTGGTTCCCAGCGCCTTGGAGATCAGCCAATCGGCGAGCCAGGCGTTCTTGGGCAGCAGCGGACCGTGCAGGTAGGTGCCGATCACGGCTCCATGGCGAACCCCCTCGTGACGATCCTCGCCGTTGTTGCCGTGACCTCGCAGCACGTGACCCAGCGGCGTGGCCGTGGCGCCGAGATACGTGCGTCCGCCGTGGTTCTCAAACCCGGCGATCACGCGCGGCTGACCGCGCTCGAGCTCGACTTCGATGGCCACGTTTCCGATCAGCCGGGGACCGTCGGTCCTGATCGTCCGCAGGTCGAGCAGGCCGACCCCCGGCAGCGTCTCCGCGCCGAGCTGGTAGGAGTGCCCGAGCAGCTGGTAACCGCCGCACACGCCGAGCACAACCGCGCCGCGTGCGGCCGCGGCGTGGAGCGCGTCGCTCTTGCGCTCCATCAGGTCGAGCGCGCACAGCCTCTGATCGCGGTCCTGACCGCCGCCGATGTAGTAGAGATCCGCGCCGTCGGGATCCAGCGCCTCACCGAGGCCGCTGGCGAGCAGCTCAAACGCGATCCCGCGCCAGCGGCAGCGGCGCTCGAGCAGCATCAGGTTTCCACGGTCGGCGTAGATGTTCATCAGGTTGGGGTAAAGGGCGCACACCCGCAGTTCGAGCGCCGCCTCGAGCTCAGGTACTGAGCATCACCACCACGCTGCCGGCGTGTTCCCGCGTCGGCGCCACCCGTGCCCTTCCGGCCGCACGCATGCCCACGGCGACCGCCTCCTGCTCAAGCTGCTCCGGGGTCAGTCGATCAAGGCGGATCAGATCGTGCTCGACCCGGCGCTCTTCGCTGGCCGTGATCGTCTCTCGGCGACGCTCGAGGACGTAGCCGTCGTGATCGGCGCGGATGGCGATCGGCTGACTGGAGTACACGACCCCACTGCGCTCGCACATGTCGGCCAGCGGGTAGAGCGAATCGACGCTCACCTCGTAGGGCTCGAGCGCGTCCGCGATCGCCGCCGCGAGCACACCCCCGACACTGAGATGTCGCTGCGCGCAGCGCAGGAAGTCGCGGCGTCCCCGCGCACCGCCCAGCAGCTGGATCGTCTGCATCGGCACGAGGCAGAGCGCGAAGCGATGGCCAAGCGTGAAGCTCCGAGCATCGGCTCGGACCGTCCGCAGCTGCGCATGGTCGGCCAGCTCCGCCAGCAGCGCGGGGTCACGGTCAAGCGCCGTCACCCGATGACCGTGGCTGACCAGGTCAAGCGCAACGCGCCCCGTGCCCGCCCCGATGTCGAGGATCGGGTCGCCGTGCTCAGACGCCAGCGCTCGCCACAAGGGCAGATCCCCGGTGTAGCCACCGCACTCAAGCTGATGCCAGATAACGCTCAAGGCGACGCCAGATCCTCAGGCTGCCAGAAGCGAGGGATGTGTCCGCGCTGCGACAGCTGCTCCCGAAGCTCGAGCATCGCGGTGTAGGTGGGCAGCACGAACAGGCGCTCGCCGCGCGCGGCGGCGAGCGCTTCCTCGAGTGCGTCGGCAAGGCGCGGCGCAACGCGCAGACGATCGACGGGTACTCCCGCGTACTTCAGCCGCAGGGCCAGCTCAGCGGCGCGCGTGCCGGCACACGTCACCCGCCGCACGCCGGCGGCGAGAAGCTCGAAGTCCGCGTCCCAGATCCACGACACGTCCCGACCGTCCGCGGTGCGATCGTTGAGGATCCCCAGCACCTCGAGCTCGGAGCGCTCCAGCGCGAGCGTGCGCAGGATCTCGTTGGCGCCCGCGGGATTCTTGATCAGGAGGATCGACAGCTCGGTGTCGCCGATCCGGATCGTCTCGCCCCTTCCGAACGCCGCCGCGACCCGCTGCAGACCCACCGCCACAGTGGCCAGCGACACCCCCAGCTCGAGGCACAGCGCGGCCGCCGCCAGGGCGTTGTAGACGTTGTACAGGCCGGGTAGGGCCAGCGCCACCTCCGCGGATCCGTCTGGGGCGCACAGCGTGAACCGTGACGCACGGGTTCCGTCGAGCGCGATCCGCTGCGCCGAGACCGACGGACTCGGTCGGGCCTGCCCGCAGTGCGGGCAGCGATAGCGCCCGAGGTGCCCGAGGTAGATGGCGTCGTAGTGGTACGCGGCGCCGCAGCGCCGGCAGTGCTTCGAATCCGACGCGTGCTGCATCTCCGGCATCGCCATCGAGGAGTCCTCGACGCCGAAGTAGGTCACCGGCGCAGCTCGCCCGAGGTCGGCGAGCAGCGGGTCGTCGGCGTTGACCACCAGCCGGGCTTCGGGTCCAAGGGTGGCCACGACGGACGCCCAGCGGTCGGCGATGGTCTCGAGCTCCCCGTAGCGGTCGAGCTGGTCTCGGAACAGGTTGCAGAGCAGGAGCGCCCGGGGCTCGAGCTCGGAGGCGACGCGATTGAGCCAGAACTCGTCGACCTCGAACAGTCCGAGCTCGCCGTCGATCGCTGCATTGCCCCTCGCGGCCTCGAGCAGCGTCGAGGCCACACCACCGGCCATGTTGGCTCCGGCACGATTGTGGACCAGCGCGATCCCCGCCGCCTCGAGTATCGAGGCGGCCATCGCCGAGGTGGTCGTCTTGCCGTTGGTGGCGGAGATCAGCACCGATCCGCGCGGCAGGCGAGCGGCCAGGGTTCGGATCGCTAGAGGATCCAGACGTAGCAGGAGCTTGCCGGGAAGGCTGGTGCCACCTCCACGCCCGGCGCGACGCGCCAGCTCACCTACGGCGCGGGCCGCCGCGACCTTGATCGCCAGAGCACTCATGCCGGCACGATCACCTGCACCGCTCGCGCCAGCGTGCGGATGGTCACCGGCAGCCGGGCGATCGGATCTCCGTCGGCGTAGACCGTGAACGGGCGATCCGCGCTCACCCGCACCTCTCGGGCGCGCACAACCTCGACCTCACGCCGGTTCACGTGCCAGCCCTTGAACACCGTGGGCAAGATGGCCAGGAGGCGGAGCTTGTGCATCTGCCCGATCATCACGACGTCGAGCACGCCGTCCTGCAGCGAGGCGCCGGGCGCGAGCATCATTCCGCCGCCGTAGGCCTTCGAGTTCGCCGCCGCAACCGTGTAGCCGGTGAAGGTCCGGGTCTGCGCGCCGTCGAGCTCGACCGAGAACGTCGCCGGTCTCCACCGAGCCAACGCCCCCAGCGCGCCATAGGTGTAGACCAGGTTCCCGCGTATCCAGCGGTTGCGATTCGCGATCCGGTTGGCGTCGGAGTCACACCCGCAGCTCGCGATGCCCACGAACGTTCTCGAACCCGCCTCGCCGATGTCGAGCGCGCGTACGACCCCGTCGGTCAGCACCTGACACGCCGCGCTCGGATCGGGAGGGATTCCGAGCCCGCGGGCGAAGTCGTTACCGCGCCCGCCGGGCAGCACACCAAGTACCCCCTCGGTGTGCTTCAGCGCGTCCGCGATCGCCCCGACCAGGCCGTCTCCACCGAACGCGACCGCGACCTCGCCGGCGGCGGTCGCCTCACGCGCGAGCTCGCGCGCGTGCGCGAGGCTCTGCGTACGCTCGACGTGGTGCTCGAGCCCGTGTCGGTGCAGTGCGACCTGCACGCCCCGCAGCGTCTGCCCCGCTCGTCCGCCACCGGCCGAGGGGTTGATGATCAGCGCCAGCTTTCTCAACCGCTCAGCAGCAGCGAATGCAGGTCGGGCGCGATCGCCACCGGCGCCGGATCGCGCGCGCGCTCCGCCTCGTCCTTGGAGGTCACCCCGGTGAGTACGATCGCCGCGTCGAGGCCGGCCGCGGCGGCGCCGGCGAGGTCGGAGTCGAGCCGATCGCCGACGACGAGCGTCCGGCCGGGTCCCAGCCGGTCAAGGGCGGTGCGAAATATCTGCGGCTCGGGCTTGCCGACGTTGATGGCCACCCGCTCGGTCGCGTACTCGAGCGCGGCGGCGATCGCGCCTGTGCCGGGGCAGATCCCGTCCCGCGCGGGGAAGGTTCGGTCCCGGCCGGCGGCCATCATCTGCGCCCCGCCGAGCACCGCCTGGGTGGCGCCCCGCAGCTCGCCGTAGTCGAACCCGTCGTGGCCGGCGATCACCACCACGTCGGCCGGGACCCCGGGATCGCCCCCATGATTGACGATTCTCAGCCCCGCCTCGGCAACATGGCGGTGGATCGCCGGCGAGCCGATCACGTAGGCGCTGGCGCCGTGGCCCCACCCGGCGAGCTCGAATTGAATCGCCGCTCCGACGGTCACCACCTCCTCGAGCGATGCCCGAAGCCCCAGCGACCACAGCTTGCGCACATACTCCTCGGGTGAGCACCGGGCGCCATTGGTCAGGAACGCCAGCGTCTTGCCGGCAGCCCGCAGCTCCGACACGGCCTCGGCGGCATTCCGGGTGCATTCGTCTCCCACCCAGACGCATCCGTCGAGGTCGAGCAGCACATGGTCGTAATCGGACAGGAGAGGGGAGAGGGTCACGGGGGAGGGCCTAATTATCACGGCGTAGCGGGCTGGCGGGTGGCCTGCTGGACGCTGACGGTGGCCAGCAGCGCGATGGCCGCGTAGGCGGCGGTCGTGACGGCGAACGCGTAGGCGGCGGTCGTCGTGACGGCGAACGCGTGGGTGGCGTGGAGCGCGCCGGCACGCAACAGGCTGAGGTACAGGGTGCCCAACGCCGCCACGCCGAGCGCTCCCCCAATCTGGATCGCCAGGAACGCGGCGAAAGCCGGGTTGATCAAGAAGATCGCCCGCCATTGGGTTCCCCGCAGGTCGGCGGAGATCGGTCGGGTGCGAGCCCGCACAGCAGCGATGCAAGGCTGAAGGTCGCGATCCCGATCACGAACACCCGCTTGTAACCGTGCGTCTGTCCCAGCCTCGCGCCCGTGATCAGGAGCACGGCGAAGGCGATCAGATAGCGGCCGATCACCAGCTCGAGCGCCGCTCCAGAGGCTCCGAGGTCGGCATGGATCGATGGGGTGGCGACGTTGGCGATGATTGCATCGGCCTGGGCCATGAACGGCCCAGGAGCAGCACCCCCCAGCAGGCGGCCGTTTCGGGGTCGGCAGGCCGATGTCGTCGTTGAATCCACATGTGTGGGCTTGGTTTGGGTCATCGGCTGCATGACGGGACCGGTGATGGGGGCGAGCCCAACGGCACGAATGGGGGCGAGAGCACACACGTCACCGCTCCGGGCGGGGTGTGCTCTGTGAGCCCCGTCGGGCGGGGCTCAGAGAACAATCCCCTTGAACCGCCTGGACGTGTGCGCTGTGAGCCCCGTATTCTGCTTGCCCTTCTCGCTCCCGTGCGCCGCCACCTGTACTGTGTTGCTGCGCGAGAGCCCGTAGTCGCCTCAGAACAGTCGGGTCTGACGGGTGCTTGGCTCATCGGGCATCGTCTGACTGCCCTCGGCTGCGGGCGCGAGGCAGTCCGGTCCGTCATAGCGCGCGTCGTTGACGGCGCCCCCGACCGAGCGCAGCGCCGTCTGGACAGGGCTTAGGCCGGCGAGGATCTCCCGCAACCGGGCCGGCGGGGTCGAGGTGTCCAGCCACGCGGCTTCCGCCGCCGGCTCGAGGATCACGGGCATGCGGTCGTGCAGCGCCACGAGCGTCGTGTTGGCGACGGTGGTGAGGATCGCGCAGGAGCGCAGCTCGCCGTGGTTCTCCGCCTGCCCTTCCGGCGACTGGGGACGCCAGATCGACCACAGGCCGGCGAACGCGAACGGCTCATCATCGGTTCGGGTGACATGGAAGGGCTGCTTGCCCCCCCCGCCCGGGGTGGGACGCCACTCGTAGAACCCGTCGGCAATGATCAGGCAGCGTCGGCGCTCGAACGGCTGACGAAACGCGGGCCGCTTCGCCACCGTCTCGACCCGCGCGTTGATCATCTTCAGACCCATCTGCGGAGACTTCGCCCACGACGGCACGAGCCCCCAGCGCAACACCTCCCCTTGCGGCCGTCCCTCGCGGTCGGTGGTCACGGCCAGAACGTCGTCGCCGGGGGCGACGTTGTAGCGGCGGCGGATGTCGATCGACTCGCCGACGGGAAAGCGGGCGCGGATGTCGGCCGGATTCGGAGCGGCGAGAGTATAGCGTCCGCACACGGCGCTCTGAACCTCTCGACGCGTACCGTCAGCGTGCGCGCGAAGCGATCTGCTGGGCTCGCTCCGCCTTGGCCCGCTTCTGACGTCGGCGCCCGAGATACGCCAGCACCCCGAAGGCCACGACGATGACCACGAAGCCGTAGAAGATCGCCAGGTCGACCGAGATCCCGCCGAAGGGAAGCGCGATCAGCTCCACCAGTCCGAACCCGGCCAGGAGTATCAGGACAATCAGCGCGATCACCACCGCGACTCCCCGAACTCGTGGCAGCATCCCCGCGCTGGCAGGGGGGGCGACCAAACCCATGAACTGCAGTCCCCGCAGCTGTCGCGTGGTCGGCGGCTCGACGCCCAGGCGCTCGGCTGCCTGTTTGAGGTCACCCGCGCGTCGTTCGGCCAGGGCGAGCGACGCATCGGCCATCCGCCGCAGCTGCAGGCGCTCCTGCGGTCGGGCGGCCGAGAGAGCGCGCTGGAAGTGCGCTCTCGCCGTCTTGGCGTCATAACGTTCGGCGGCTCGCGCCCCCAAGATCGCCTGTGCGGCCGCCTTGAACTTGGTCTCCGACTCAAGCTCCTCGTCCGTACGGCTTTCCATCTGCTGCATCGCGGCGAGTTGACTGCGCTGCTCGACTCGCATCGTCCGCTGCTGCTTGGCCATGACACTGGCAGTCTAATGCCCGGGGCCATGACCTCGTCTCGACGGTCGGGATGGCCCCTATAAACGCGGACGCGATAGCGCGAGATCGTTGGGCTTGTTACGTCAGTTACGATGTGGCGGGTTGTCGCTTTGGACGCGGAGCGTGGGGTTGGCCGAGGATCCCGGGGAGCTGAACCCGCCCCCCAGGTACGACCGAAGGCCTGATCAGGCTTCTATCGCAGTCCGCCGACCACTCCTGGCACGCCGAAAGACACCATCCACCCGCGAAAACGCATCCCATCCTCTTTGATCCCCGGCCGAGGCGGCACTGCGGGCCATGGCGCCAGACCCCTACTTCGCGGCCAAGCCGTAGTCGCACGAGGAAGTACAGTGTCGACTGGCCAGCGCGGTCAGTCGGTAGCGCAATGCCCAAGCGCTCGAGGTCCCGAGGGGCGGGTGACGCTGATGCGTGCGACGGCGTTTCCAGAATATCCGTCGCGTGACGAGCTTTCGGCCTGTGTCAGCCGGGCCGGGCCTGAGCATTGTACTGCGGGTTGGGCAGCATGTTGGTCGCCATCGCCATACGGTTGGTGAGGTTGTACATCGCGCTGAGCTCGGCGACGTCCCACGCTTCCTCGAGCGTCAGACCGACGTCGAGCAGCGTCTGGAGGTCAGCTCGCGAGACCTCGCGTGGGCGCAGCGTCAGCTTCTCGGCGTACGCGCAGATAGCGGCGCGCCGAGGATCGAGGCCGGCTCGGCGCCAGTCATACGAGGTCCGCTCGCCGAGCACCGGGTCAGCGAGCTCCTCGCGCAGCGCCGCGCCGTGGGCGACGAGGCAGTACAGGCAGCCGTTAGCCGCACTGACTACGACCGCAACCATCTCACGATCGGCGCGGCTCAGATGGTCGCTGGGCTGGTGCAGCAGACGATAATGGGCAAACCACGCGCTGAGGCGTTCAGAACGAAAGGCGTAGACGCGAAAGACGTTCGGCACGAAGCCCAACCGCTCGCGCGCCTTGGCGAAGAATCCCCGCAGATCCGACGGCAGATCAGCCTCCCTGGGGACCGGAAACCAGGAGCCGGTTTCGAGATCCGCATCGGCGCTCTGAGCAACGTGGGGCATCGGCATCTCGGATTATCGCGCGTTGCCGCGACGCCGGGACATTCCCGCTCTGCGACCATATAGACATGGCCGAGCCGCCGCCATCCTTCGACGAGATCCGGGCTCGTCTGGCTGCCTTGCGCGCGGAGCGGGAAACCACCGCGGGCGGTGCGGCTCCAACGGCGACGCCCACGCCCGACCAGCTCGACGCGATGCGCGAGACGATGGGAATCCTGTCCGACCCCGAGATGCTCGCGCGCATAGGAAGGGCTCGAAGGGCCGTGGCGAGCGCCGATGTGGTGAGGCTCGACGACCTATCGGACGCCTCCTCTCCGACACCCAGCGGCTGGCGAGTGGCCATGATCGGACCGGTCGCGAGGGAGCTTTCGGAGGGTGGCGAGTCCTCGGGGACCGTGCTCCGCGAGGTGCTCGGCACGCTTCTGGCGGAACCCGCAGCACAGGGTCGGCTCCTCGGGTTGGGCCTTGCAGGTATGCGCTCGCTCCGCGGCGGGACTTATCGCGTGCTCTACGCCATCGACGACGAGCAGCGGCTGGTGACCGTCCTCAGCGTCGATCAGCCCTGAGCTTTCCCGGGGTTTGGACGAGACTTCCGACAATCTCCTGAATGTGTGACGTCGTCAACGTCGGTGCTCCATCCGCATCAATCCGAGTCGAGTACTTCGATTCTCAGCGCGGTAGCCCAGTCACCGGCCAAGGTCGACGGGGGTGAGCTGCACCGTCTGAAGGCTGACGCCGCTGGCGTGCTGGTCCTCGAGCGTCGCGTCCATGAGCGTAATCTCGGTATAGCCGGAATCGTGCGTTAGTTCCGCGACCTCGACACGCTCCAGGGGAACCGACAGCTCTGGTGGCTCGGGAGATGCGGCGGCCCGACGCACCCTGCACGTCGAGAGCCTGCGCGAGCACGGCGAGCCGGTCCCCGAGCCGTCCTCGGCCGCGGGCCTCGTCGAGCTTCCCGCCGCCTGAGCCGCTGGGGCCCTCAGCGCCCGCCGAGTCACGTTTACGCAGAGACCCGCCCCAGACGCCCGCATAGAGTCACGAAAATGCGCCAAAACGTGACTCAAAGCGGGCACGTCTTTGAGCCAAAGGCTGGCAGGGACCGTCGCACCGGGTCTTGCGGCCCCTGCCTTGCCGCTGGTTATCTCGAGGCTATTGGGTGGCGGCGACCCCGGACGTGCACGGAGCGCGCCGGTTGATCGTGAGCCCGTCGATGAACACCGCCGAGTCAAACTGGCGGTCGCCTTGGTCGAAGATCGACAGGAACAAGGAGTGGTTTCCGGGCGTGATCGGAGTTGAGGCACGCAGGACCCGTGTCGCCCCCCCGTAGGTGGTGCCGTTCGCGTTAGCAACGGTTAGCGCGGCCGGACCGGCCGCGTTGATGGTGATGATGTTGCCCTTGGAATCCTTGGCAAAGTTCCGCGGCGCGGAGATGTGGGGATCGTTGATGTCGCCGTTCTTGCCAGCGCTCCAGGTCGTGTTGTCCAGCTCGGCGATGAAACCGTCGTTGAACATCGAGCCCACGAACTTAGGGAATTCCTGGGAGAGAAAACGGAACCGGAAAGACAGGCAGTTGGCGTTGCTCGGCACCCGAACGACCAAGCGCAAGATTGTCAAATCTCGCGTTCCGCGCACGGGTATCCCGTTGTCACGACACCCCGGCCGCCCCGCACCACCGTGGTGATCGGCTAGCTGCGCGCAGCCGTTGGTCAAGATCGCATAGGACTTGCCGTTGCGGGGAAAGCCCGCCAGCGGCTCAGTCGAGACCGCGTTGGGGTGGTTGTCCGGGGGTAGCGCCGCGTAGCGCCCGCTGAGCAGCTGGTGCTTGTCAAGCATCATCGTCCGGGCGAGGAGCGTCGCTCCGGCATGGGATTCCGAGACCAGCGTGATCTTTCCCTTGGACTGGGCCAGCGCAACACCCCCTACTGATAGTCCCGCCAACAGCAACAGCGCGCCAAGAGCGCCCACCAACGTACGACGCCCACCCGAAGCTCCGATCATGCTTTTTTTCCTCCCTCTCGATGTACCAGCTCGGCAGTCGAAACCCACGAGCTGCGCGAAAGTTCCGATCCATACAAGCGAATTGTCAGGCAAAGACCTGTCTCACAGCCGCTCCGTCCGAACCAGCGCATAGAGTCACATTTTGGATGCATTTCGTGATTCAAAAAGCAGGGGGGGGGGAAGATGACTGATGTGGTGCCCGAGGCCGCGCGGCAGCTGGCCGGCCGCCTCGCCGACGCCTTCGAGCAAGACCGCGGGCTCGCCGAGCAGCAGAACGCCTGCCAGGACCGCCTGCGGGCCGCGAACGGCCGGTTGTGGGTCTGGGCTTCATCCCGACGCGCTCGGGCTGGTCTATGACGACAGCGCCGCGGTCGGTGTCGGTGAGGGTGGGAGCGTGATCACGGGTCAGATGGTCGACGCGCTGCGCGCCGGTCTGCCGGCGGCCGAGGTGCAGGCGGCGGTGCTGGGCGGGCTGCAAGAGGCCCATTGGGCGATCCATCGCGCGTTTGGTGACTATCAGGCCGCCAGCGAGGACCGCCGGCACCTCGCGGCGGAGATCGGCGAGCTGATCGCCGGCTTCGTCTCTGAGCTGGCCGCCGCGGGCTGGACCGAGGATGCGGCCCGCGACGCTGACGTGTACCGGCTCGCTGTCCAGGCGGTCGCGCGATGAGTGCCACCAAGTCACGGTCGACGTCGCCGTCGCCGAGCTCGTCGACGTCGCGGCGGCGGCCGCCGGAGGTCCTGACTGAGGCGGAGGTGATCGCGCTGATCCGCGCGTGCTCGACTCGGGCGCCGACGGGGGTGCGCAACCGGGCGCTGATCGCGGTTCTGTGGCGCTCAGGGCTGCGGATCTCAGAGGCGCTGGCGTTGGAGCTGCGCGACGTAGACCTCGAGGCGGGCACGTTGCGGGTCCGTCACGGCAAGGGCGATAAGTCCCCGACGGTCGGCGTCGACGAGCAGACCTCAGCCATGCTGGCCCGCTGGTTTGATCGCCGGCGAAAGCTCTCCCCCGGCGCGCGGGCGCCGGTGTTCTGCACCCTGGACGGCGGGCGGATCGACAGCTCCTATGTGCGGCGGCTGCTGCAGCGCCTGGCCGCCAAAGGCCGGGGTGGAGCGCCGGCGTGCACGCCCACGGCCTGCGGCACACCTACGCGGCTGAGCTGGCGCGGGAAGGGACCGCGATCAACGTGATCCGCGACGCGCTCGGCCACACGTCGCTGGCGGTCACCGACCGCTACCTGCGTGACGTCGCCCCCACCCACGTGATCGACACGATGCGCGCCCGCCGGTGGGAGAGCACGTAAGCCCCTTGGCGGCGTCGGCTGGCCGAGGCCGCCAAAACCGTGACGTCACACGCGCGTATTCGCTTGTAATACAATTGTGTGATGGGCGGTCGCTTCGAGCTCGATCTGCTCCAGGACGAGGACCCATTCGAGATCGACGCCCAGGCCGCGCACCTGTTCAAGCACCCCCATCTCAGCATCGATGACATCCACGACGTGTGGTCCAGCGAACCGCTCTTCTACCCGGCGATCGCGCCGGCGCACTGGCTGATGTGCGCCGACGTGGGTGGCCGAGTACTCGTCGTCCCCCTGGCCCCCTCTCACGCCGGCGATCCCCGGCACTGTCGCCCGATCGGCTGCTAGGAGGCATCCAAGGAGCTCTCCGACCAATACCGCGAGGACCGATGAACACACCCCAGACCCCCGATGAGCAGCACGCCTTCTACGCCCAGCCTGAGAACCAGAGACCGGGGGGACCCGCGCGGCGCCGCCGCTCGACGCTGACCGAGATGGTCCCGGTTCGCTTCGAGCCCGCGCAGCTCGCCGAGGTGCGCCGCGCCGCTGACGCCGACGACCGATCAGTGTCCTCATGGATCCGCCGGGCTGTCGCCCGGCAGCTCGAGCACGCCGACACCTAGCGCCGCCAATTCCGGTCGGGCGCGAGCTTAACCGGCCGCGGCTGCTTCGCTCAATGAGTCACGTTATGCATCCAAAGCGTGACTCTATGGGGCAGGCTCGGACAGAGCCATCACGACCCGCAGCTAGCTCAACGGCGCTGATTTGAAAGGTCGACTGGCTCCACTCCCCTGCTCGTGCTGGTCGGTCAGCCCGCGATAATCGCTGGAGCATAGTCTCGAACGGCGTAGATGTGGCGTTGCAAGTCGTAGTGAAGCCCGACCGATCGGTCGGGGGCGGTGGTAGCGTTGAGAAATTCGAATCCCGCGGCAGAAAGTCGTGTCTGATCCTCACAAGCCGGCATCACGCCATCCTCCCGCTTCCCGGTGCCGGGCATTTCGTTGCGCTCAAGCATCCGGCGCTGCGCGCCACCCTCGCGATTACGGCTGGTCCTGCTGAGCGCCATCGGGCGATGGTGGGGTTGGAGGTGGGCGTAAGTGAGCCTCCGTGCGAGCATTGGGCAAGCGTTGGTGATCGCTCACGCCAATATTCCGCCGCGCGATGGGGGTACTAGCTGGCATGAGTCGGTTGCGGGATGGGCTGCGCACGCAGTTATGGCCGCTTCCAACGATCGGGGTCATCCTCGGGGTGGTTTTGGGTATTGGGCTGCCGCGGTTGGACGCCCATATTGATCATGGGTTGTCGGCGTCAGCGTCGGCGTACTTGTTCGGGGGCGGTCCGAGTGCGGCTCGGACGTTGCTGGGCACGATCGCCAGCTCGTTGATCACGGTCACCTCGTTGACGTTCTCGTTGACCGTGGTGACGCTGCAGTTGGCCAGCAGCCAGTTCTCGCCGCGGCTGTTGCGGACCTTTACCCGTGACCGGTTCGTGCATGTCACGTTGGCGTTGTTGCTGGGGACGTTTGGCTACGCGCTGGCGGCGCTGCGCACGGTGCGGGACGCGCGCGGTAGCCAAGCAGTGTTCGTTCCGCAGTTGTCGGTGACGCTCGCCTTCGTGTTGGCGGTGGTCTGTGTGCTGGGGCTGGTGTTGTTTTTGGCCCATCTGGCTCGCCAGATCCGGGTCGAGACGATGCTGCGAAATGTTCATGCTGAGGCGAGCGAAACGGCGCGGGGCGTGTTGGAAGGACGGGCCGGCGACCTCACACTAGATGCTGCCCTGGCTCCGCCAGTTGACGCGGCACCGCTGCTGGCGGGCGCCTCGGGTTTTCTGGTGCAGATCGATGAGCCAGCACTGCTCGCGGCGGCCGTCGATAGCGACGCGGTACTGCGCGTCGGCTGCTGGCCGGGTAGCTCGCTAGTCGCGGGCACACCAGTCGGTGTGGCTTGGCTGCGTCTCGGCTCATCTGACCCTGATGCTCTGACGCGGCTCGGGGAACGCTTCGTGGGAGCGCTGAGTATTGAATTTGAGCGGACCGCGGTGCAGGACATCGGATATGGGCTGAGACAGCTCACCGATGTCGCGAACAAGGCGCTCTCGCCCGGAATCAACGACCCGACCACGGCTGTGCACGCGCTGGGGCACTGTTCGGCGTTGCTGTGCGAGTTGGCCGGCAAGGACCTGGGACCGCGAGGTCTGAAAGATGATGAGGGTCGGGTGCGCGTCGTTTTGCAGCGCCCCGGCTTCGCTGACCTGTTGGAGGCTGCGATCGCTCAGCCGCGCCGCTACGGCGCGGCGGACCCGTTGGTGCTCGGCCGGCTGTTCGATCTGCTGGCCGAGGTGGGATGGTGCGCTCAGGATCCCGACGAGCGTCAGGCCGTCGCCGAGCAGCTGGCGCGGCTGCGTGCCACGGCGGCGGCCCAGGATTTCGATGCCGCCGCCAATCAGCGGCTGGCTGGGCTCGCCACGCGGGTGGTGCTGGCTCAGACGCGGCGGTGGGCGCCCGGTTCGAGCGTCTGATGAGCGCGTCGCTGACGGTCGCGGCCGTGTGTTCCCCGTCCAAGCCACAGTAGTGATGCTGTCGCACGTCGCGCTGGGAGCGGTTCGGTTATTTGGCGTCACGCTGGTCGGGGTCACCGCGGACACCGGCGTGAAGCTGCTGTACACCATCGGGTTAGTCGTGATCGTGCTCGGGCTGCGCCGGCTGGCACGCCGGCTGATCCGCCGATCGCTCGGCGGCGAGGTCGCCGACCCCCGCCGGTTCTGGGCCCGCCAGGGCGTCTCGGTGGTCACCGCGATCGTGTTGGTGCTCGGCGTGCTGTCGATCTGGATTACGCCGCACACCAAGATCACCACCGCAGTGGGGCTGGCCAGCGCTGGCTTGGCGTTGGCGCTGCAACAGCTGATCATGTCGCTGGCGGCGTACTTCGTGATCCTCCGCGGAGACATCTTCGGTATCGGTGACCGGGTCGCCCTTGGTGGCGTTCGCGGTGATGTCGTGAGCCTGGGGTTCATCAAGACGACGATCATGGAGATGGGCCAGCCGCCCACGATCGCCGACACCGATCCCGCGGTTTGGGTCAACTCCCGCCAGTACACCGGCCGGCTGGTGACCGTCACCAACGGCGTGATCTTCACCGACCCGGTCTATAACTACACCCGCGACTTCCCCTACATCTGGGAAGAGATCGTGATCCCCGTCGACTACAACGTCGACCGGGCCTACGTCGAGCAGGTCCTGCTTGCGGCAGCCGCCGCGCACGCGGTGGTCAACGACGCCGACGCTCGGCAGGCGATGGCCTACATGCGGTCGCGCTACGCCTTGACCGACGCTTCGCTTGAACCCGCAGTGTTCTGGCGGATCACCGACAACTGGCTGGAAATGTCGCTGCGGTTCCTGAGCCCCGCCCGCGGGGTCCGCACGGTCAAGAACAACATGAGCCGCGACATTCTCGCCGGATTGGACCGGGCGCAGATCGGCATCGCCTCCGCCACCTACAACGTCGTCGGCCTACCACCGATCAGGCTGGCCGACCCACCCCAGACCACCCCGGAAGCCCCCGAAGGCTAGATACCGCCCCGGACGACTCCAAGCCTTCCGGTAGCAGCGGCCCAGGATTGCGTGACCACCCACCAAACCCAAGCCCACCCCTGGTGAACCCCGAATAGTCACGTTTTCGGTCATTAACGTGACCGCATAGGCCTGCGCGGGTGCGGTCCTGCGGACGCCTCAGCGACCGGCGTCTGTGCTTGGGTCGCTGAGAGTTCTGCGCTGGCCGCCCAGAGGCGTTGCCTGGCGGCGGCGTCGCGGGAGAGAGCAGAGGATTTGGCAGGCTTGCAGCGGGCGAAGTACTGGCCGGTGAGGGCTGCGACATCCGGCGAGCCGGCGAGGTAGAGGCTGGTTTGCGCTCCTTTGGCCGCTGAGCTGCCGAGGAGTTTGGTGGCGCGGTCAAAGATTGCTGCGGGGCCGGTCTGCTCGCGGCCGAGGTTGGTCTTCAGTGGCCATCCGGGGTGCAGCGCGTTGGCGGTGGTGGTGTGCCTGGCCCAGCGCTGTGCGAGCTCGTAGGTAAAGAGCAGATTCATCAGTTTGGTCAGGTTGTAGGTCGCCGCGGCGCTGTAGGCGTGTTCTGACTGCAGGTCGTCCCAGGGAATCTGCTTGACCCGGGTGTGCATGTAGGAGCTGACCGTGACCACGCGCGAGCCCGCGGTCGCGTGGAGGAGGGGCGCGAGCAGTTCGGTCAGCAGAAAGGGGGCGAGGTGGTTGACCGCCAGGGTGGCCTCGATGCCATCGACGGTGACTCGCCGCTCGCGGTTGACCGCGCCGGCGTTATGCACGAGGACGTCGAGACGCTCGTGGCCTTCACTCACCTGGTGGGCCAGGTCTCGCACGTCCTGCTGGCTTGCAAGATCAGCCACGAATAGCTGCACGCTGCCGGGTGAGGCTGCGGCGGCACTGATATCGCTCGCCGTCGTCTCGCCGCGTCGGCGGTCGCGCGCCACGATCAGCACCTGGGCGCCGGAGCGAGCCAGGCTCAGTGCGGTCTCGCGGCCGATGCCGCTCGTAGCGCCCGTCACCAGACAGGTTCGGTCACGCATGTCGTAGGGCTGTTGAGCCATCAGGTCCTCGCGGTCGAGCGCCGTGCGCTATTGATTGACATAAGTTATGATGATCCTATAACATGTGTCTAGTGCCGACCGCACCCAAGAGACCGCGTGATCCACAACCGCGCTTCGTAGAGCCGGCCGATCTGAAAGCCAGCACCGGATATCTGCTGGCCCGCGTAGGCACCGATTCGCGGCGGCGCTGGGCGCACACCCTGGTCGAGCAGAACCTCACCCCGCACCACTACAGCGCCCTGATCGCCCTAAATCAGCTCGGTGCCATGTCCCAACAGCAGCTCAGCCGACTGATGGGCATCGACCCACGCAACGCCGTACCCGTGATCGACCAGCTCCAAGCCCGGGGCCTCCTGCACCGCAACTCCGACCCCACCGATCGGCGCCGCTACGCCGTCACCCTCGCCGAGCCCGGCAAGACCCTTCTGTCCCAACTACGTCACGCTGCCGACGACGAGGAGCGCCAACTGCTCGCACCGCTGACCGCCAGCGAGCGACACACGCTGCACGCGCTCCTCACCAAGCTGTTCAACACCAGCTCAAACGCTCGGGCGGCAGACCCACAGCCGCAAGACCTGGCAAGGTCCGAATAGTCACGAAATCCTTCATTAACGTGACTCATGCGCGGCCCTCAGCCGGGTCGCGAGCGGAAACGTGACTAAACGGGGCGAGAGGGCTCGACCGTCGCCGCGCAGGACGCGGGGGTTACCTCGGCGGGCACGGCGGTCGCGGGCCCCAGTAGGGGTGGATCGCGGGAAGGTCGGTCGCGTCTGGATTGGGTGGCAGCGGGGTCTCGCCGTCATCGGCGTCAAAGCGCCGCCCGTACTGGTCGGGGATCTGCCCCGATCCCCAGTAGGGCAACGGGACCGCGGGGACGATCCCGAGCTGGTTGAGCGGGTCGATCCGCTCAGCTGCGACGGTGCACAGGTGCGTCCAGTCATCGCCCATGTCAAACGTGTAGGCCAGCTGCTCGCCCGCGGTCAGCCGGCTCAAGCGCAGCTCGGCCCCGTAGACGCCTGACTCGGGCGCCTCGTCCCATTCGATCGGCCCATACACCCGGCTGCCGTCTGAAAGCTCAAACAGCGTCAGGTGGCTGCGATCCCACCGCGCAAACGCCGTATCGATCGCGTCAGCCAGCTCGGCGAACGTGTGTGCCTGCGCGACGCCGCGAAGATCCGCCCCGGCCGCGGCCAGAACCGCTCGCCGCGACCCTCGATCAGATCCACCCGGATCGACAGCCACATACGCGCCATCGCTGGAAGTCTCCCAGCCGCCGGGTCATATCGTTCTGGCGCCACCAGGGCTGCCCGACATCGACTGCACGATTCGCCGCTCGCTCATCAAGCACGCTGAAGGTCATCTACGAGTCGCATGAGTTCTCCTTGGACGGAGGAGCGCTGAGCGCCTGCGAGATCGCCGCGCCCGTCGGGATAAGTCCCCAGGCCGCGCATCAGAGCTACCGCGCCGAGCGGCGGTAGGGGGTCTCTCGTCCGGCCGGTTTTCCGCCGGCCGTCCATGGACCGGCGGACGACCCCCTCTGACAGGCACGCTCGCTCCGCCACAAGCCCGCACAGACTCGGGGAGCGAGCCGCTCGCCGTCTTCGTCTTCGGTTCCGCCTGATCGGTGAGTGTTTTTGCCATCGGCGCCGGCGGGGGGGCCGGACGCTCGATCCAAGCGCCAAAAGCCCCGGGGGACCTCGACGGTCGGGAAGGCGGATCGTTCGGGTCGGGTTGCCTCGTGATATGGGTTGAGGCGCCGCGCCGATCCCCGAGAGGGATGCTGGCCGCGGCAATGGTGGTCGGCTCGTTCACGCCAGATCGGCAACGCCCCGAAGGGTTGCCGAGCAGACGGAGCGCACCAGGTATGAGGGCGAGCATCGCGTTACTACGCGTGGGTCTCCCTGACCGCGAAGCGGTGAGAGGTGCCCTGAGAGCCCGCCTGAGAGAGCTGGCCTCGAACGCGCGTTGTTGAAAAGCGCGCCGGTCAAGGTCAGGGTCCGAGTGGATATGGGTAAGCAGACCCCCCTACACCCGCACCCTGACCTGCGCATCACTTTCTCAGAACGGGACGTCCACCCGCGCACACCCCGAATCCACCGGCAATCACCGCCCGCGTCACTGCCTCGCTGCGCTGCGGCCAGTGACGCGGCAAAACAGAGCGCCGGCTCGTCTGGCGGCTGGCGGCTGTCGCGCTAACCGGTGACGAGCTCGACCAGCGGGGAGGCTCGCGCTAGGCGCCGATCGGTGCTTAACAGCGGCAGACCGAGCCCGCCGGCCAGCTCGAGATAGAGCGCGTCGACGAGCCGCTGCTGGGCGTGCTGCTCCCAAGCGCCGGCGAGCAGCGGCGCCAGCGGATGGCGACGGACCGGCGCTCCGGCTAGCTCGCCGAGCATCGCGGTGACCGCGGTCTCGGCCAGCTCGCCCGCGCGGACCAGGCGCCCGAGCGCTGAGAGCACCTCGGCGTCTAGGTGCGCCGGGGCGTGCAACACCCGCCCGCGCATCCGCTCGCGCACCCTCTCGCCGACCGCGGTGCCCAACAGCGCCTCGACCAGCGCCGAGGCGTCTAGCACCGCGGCGTCAGCGCCCGGGTCGAGCGCCGAACTCGCGGCGAGCGTCATCTACCGCCTCGATCACCCGCTCGGGCGAAACCCCCGAGCGCGGCAGACGCTCTAAACGATCAAGCCACCGGTCGGTGCTCTGAGCGGCGAGCGCGGCCTGTAAAGCCTCCTGGGCGATCCCCGACACGTTGACCCCCGCCTCCCGCGCCCGCGCCGCCAGCTCATCCGACAAATAAACATTCACCCGCGCCATGCGCACACTATACACACACGGCGGGGCCCACGAAGCGCACCCCAGCGCAAACGGCGGATCGCTCGGGCGCTCACCGCGCTCGCGGTCGCTCTAGCGGCCGACCGTCGGTCCGTGTCGTTCAGGCCCGAGCCCGAGCCTGGGCCGGTGGCCCAGCTGCGCGGGGGTGGGCGCTGAGACCCCGGCGGTGAGCTGTGAGAGCTCGACCCCGACCTGGGCGAGGCGCTGCTGGTCCGCGCGGTCCTCGAGGGCGGTTAGCCGGGCTTGCTCTTCTCGGAGGGCGCCTAGCCCTAGCTAGTGTCCCGCTGGTTTAATTTGTTTACAGTGTGGGAATGCAGTGATCATGCCTATTCCTACTGCTGTAGCAATCGAGTTGAGTGATGAGGAGCGCGCGCTGTTGGAGGGGTTTGTGCGCCGGCGGACGAGCGCGCACGGGTTGGCGCAGCGCTCGCGGATCGTGTTGGCCGCGGCCGATGGCCTGTCCAACGGTGAGATCGCGGGCGGGTCGGTATGTCCCGGGCGACGGTCACGAAATGGCGGAAGCGGTTCGCTGAGCGGCGGATCAATGGCCTCACGGATGAGCCGCGGCCGGGGCGGCCGAGAACGATCACCGATCAGCAGGTCGAAGCGGTCGTGGTGGCGACGTTGGAGTCAAAGCCGAAGGACGCGACGCATTGGTCGACCCGGACGTTGGCGGCCGATCAGGGACTGTCCGCGGACGCGGTCTGGCGGATCTGGCAGGCGTTCGGGCTCAAGCCGCACCTGCAGGAACGCTGGAAGCTGTCCAAGGACCCGTTGTTCGTGGACAAGGTCAAGGACGTCTGCGGCCTGTACCTGAACCCGCCCGAGCGGGCCGTGGTCCTGTGCATCGACGAGAAAAGTCAAATTCAAGCGCTCGACCGGACCGCGCCGATCCTGCCGTTGCTGCCCGGCACTCCGGAGCGCGCGACCCACGACTACCAGCGCAACGGCACCTCGAGCCTGTACGCCGCGCTGGATCTCGCGACCGGGAAGGTGATCGGCTCGCTGCACCAGCGCCACCGCGCGATCGAGTTCCACAAGTTCCTCAACACGATCGACCAGAACGTCCCCACCCATCTCGATGTGCACATCGTCCTGGACAACGCCTCCAGCCACAAGACCCCGAAGATCCAACGGTGGCTCAAAACTCATCCCCGGTTCGTGCTGCACTTCACACCGACCAGCAGCTCGTGGCTGAACCTCG
>JBPCPO010000090.1:0-30138 GCA_050999075.1 Solirubrobacteraceae bacterium | reverse complement strand
CACACCGCACACGGCACGGAGCTGCTCGCCAACTTCCTGACCCGCATCTGCGGCTGTGCAACGACCTGGTCGCCGGAGTCGTTCATCGACGCGACGATCCGCGAGGTGCGGGAGACGGTCGGGGATGCCCGCGTGCTGCTGGCGCTCAGCGGCGGCGTCGATTCCTCGGTCGCCGCGGCGCTGCTCCACCGCGCGATCGGCCATCAGCTCACGCCGGTCTTCGTCAACAACGGATTGCTGCGCCGTGGCGAGGACGACCTGGTGCGCGAGGTGTTCTCACGCCACTTCGGCATGGATCTGATCTATGTCGATGCCACCGACCGCTTCCTCTCCCGGTTGGCCGGGGTGACCGACCCCGAGCAGAAGCGGAAGATCATCGGCGAGGAGTTCATCCGCGTCTTCGAGGCGGAAGCCGAGCGGGCCGGGCCGTTCCAGTTCCTGGCCCAGGGCAAGCTCTATCCCGATGTGATCGAGAGCACCACCAAGGACACGAAGGCCGCGGTCAAGATCAAGACGCACCACAACGTCGGCGGTCTGCCGGAGGACATGCGATTCGACCTGATCGAGCCCTTGAAACTCCTCTTCAAGGACGAAGTGCGGTCGGTCGGACGCGCGCTCGGCTTGCCGGCGGAGATCGTCGAGCGACAACCCTTCCCCGGCCCCGGGCTCTCGGTCCGCATCATCGGAGAGGTGACAAAACCCGAGCTGGACCTGCTGCGGGGCGCGGACGCGATCGTCCGCGAGGAGATCGGCGACTCGGCGATGGCAAGCGACGTCTGGCAATACTTCGCGGTGCTGCTGCCGGTCCGCTCGACCGGGGTGATGGGCGATGACCGGACCTACGGCCGCGTCTGCGCCGTCCGCGCTATCGCCAGCCAGGACGCGATGACCGCCGACTGGGCGCGTCTGCCCTACGATCTCCTGGAGCGCGTGGGGTCACGAATGATCAGCGAGATCCGACCGGTCGGGCGAGTGGTGCTCGACATCACGAGCAAGCCGCCGGGAACGATCGAGTGGGAATAGGTTGGCGGCGGTCCGAGGGCAACGGGCCGATCCGCGTGGGATCGGTGACCCACGCGGACCGGTCGGGGCGGCTTGGACCTGGACTGGGTCAGATCAAACGTCGCCTTCCTTGGTGAGCATCGTCGCGCCGCCGATTCCCGCTCCGAGCGCCAGCAGAGCGACAAACGGACCACTGGCATCGATGCCCAGCTTGTTGTCCAGCGACAGCTTGCCCGGGCCGAGGTCGGCGAGGGCCACCATCGTCGCGAGCAGCACGAGCGGGTACTCGTAGCCGTTCTCGGTCGCCCACGGCCCGTGCTGCAGGTGCACGGTCCGGATCGCGGTGTACATGACCCCGATCAGCGCGGAGGCCGCGGCGGGAGTCAGCAGGCCAAGGGTCAAGAGCGCGCCACCGCCGGCCTCGGCGGCACCCGCTGCGGTCGCATGCTTGGGTCCCGGGGTCAGACCGGCGGATTCGAAGAACTGTCCCGTGCCCTCGGGACCGTGGCCACCGAACCAGCCGAGCAGCTTCTGGGCGCCGTGCCCCACGAACAGTCCACCAACGACGGTGCGCACAATGGTCAGGCCAAGCTTCATTTGAACCTCCTGGAGGGGAAAGGGCGACGCGCCTGCCCGCGGTCGGCAGCAAGCCGCCTTGGATTGCGCCCCTATATGCTTTCATTAAGAACCGCCCCGCGGGGACTCGTGCGGCCAAAGGGACCGGGTGCGGTGGACTTTCGGCCCCGGAGGCGCCGGGCTTTGAACTCGCGGGCGGCTCTCATTCCCTATGATGGCGGTGAGCCGCGCGGGTGTCGCGCCGCTCATGCATGCCCATGAAGACTTATGTCGCAACATCCGCAGATCGTCAGCGCGACTGGCTGATGGTCGACGCCTCCGGGAAAACGCTCGGGCGGCTCGCGACCCAGATCGCCGATGCGCTGCGGGGAAAGCGCAAGCCGACATACACCCCGCACGTCGATACCGGCGACTTCGTGATCGTGATCAACGCGGAGAAGATCTCGGTCACGGGCAACAAGCGTTCGGCCAAGCGCTATTACCGACACTCTGGCTATCCGGGCGGACTGAAGTCCAGAAGCCTCGCCGAGATGCTCGAACGTCGCCCCGAGGAGGTCATTCGCCGCGCCGTGAAGGGCATGCTGCCCCGCAATCGGCTGGCCCGCAAGCAGTTGACCAAACTGAAGGTCTACGCCGGTCCAGAGCATCCGCACGCCGCCCAGCAGCCGCAACCGATGGAGATCGCCAGTGACCGACGAGCGCCCTGAGGACGAGCAGCGCCGTGAGGAAGCGGACGCCGCGACCCCCGCCGACACGCAGCCCGCAGCAGAGCCACCCGCCGCGCTTGAGCCGGCTGAGCCCGCTGCGCAGGAGCCGGCTGAGCCCGTCGCGCCGGAGCCGGCTGAGCCCGCCGCGCAGGAGCCGGCTGAGCCCGCCGGCCGGGCCGCGCAGGAGCCGGCTGAGCCGGCAGCGGCAGAGGCATCCGCGCCAGAGCCGCCCGCAGGATCGGGGGAGCTCGAGGAGCTGGAGGATGCCCCACGGCAGAAGCCCGAGATCCCAGGCGCGGACCTGATCCCCGACATCGTCACCGAGAGCCAGGAGTTCCTCGACGCCGAGGCTCAGGCGGCCGCCGAGGCCGAAGCTGAAGCCGCCGCCGCTCGCGAGCGCGAGCAGGTCGACGACGAGCCACAGCCGATCGCCGATGCGGCGATCGACCTCGCGGCGGGAGCGCGATACACCGCGACCGGCAAGCGCAAGACCGCCGTCGCCCGCGTCACCCTGAGGCCGGGTACCGGGACGTATTCGATCAACGGCCGGTCGCTCGAGGCCTTCTTCCCCCGCGCGACCCTCGGCCGGGTGATCCGCCAGCCGCTGGAGACCGTCGGCTACGAGGCGCGAATGGACGTGGTGGCGCGGATGCACGGAGGCGGCATCGCCGCTCAGGCGGGAGCGCTGCGCCACGGCATCTCCCGCGCCCTGATCGAGGCCGACCCCAAGCTTCGCGGCGAGCTCAAGCGACGCGGGTTCCTGACTCGGGATCCGCGGGTGAAGGAACGCAAGAAAGCGGGCCTCAAGAAGGCGCGCAAGCGGCCGCAGTTCTCCAAGCGCTGAATCACCCCGACGTTCAGGTGGCGCGCCAGCTCTTCGGCACGGACGGGGTCCGGGGCCGCGCCGGTCAGTTCCTGACCGCCGAGCTCGCCCTGGGACTGGCCCGCGCTGCGGTCACCCGGGCGCAGACTCAGCGACCGCAGGTGCTGGTCGTGCGCGATACGCGGGAGTCAGGAGAGATGCTCGAGTCGGCGATCGCGGCCGGGGTCACCGCCGCCGGCGGCGACGCGCTGCTCGCCGGCGTTCTGCCCACTCCAGCCGCCCCACTCCTCGCCCGCCGCCACGGCATGCATCTGGCCGCCGTCATCTCAGCCTCCCACAATCGATACGAGGACAACGGGATCAAGCTGTTCGGGCCCGACGGATTCAAGCTCGACGACGACAGCGAGCACGCCATCGAGGCGGAGCTGGCGCAACCATCGGCTCCGCCAGGGGCGATCGGCCGCGTGCTCCGGTTCGACGGGGCGCTGGAGGACTATCTGGGCGAGTTGCAGGTTCGGTTTGCCGATCTCGACCTGAGTGGACGCCGGGTCCTGCTGGACTGCGCCAACGGCGCCGCCTACAAGGCGGCGCCGGAGATCTTTCGTCGTCTGGGGGCGCAGGTCGACGTCATCGCCGACCAGCCCGACGGGCGAAACATCAACGACGGCTGCGGGTCGACAGATCTCGCCGCGGTCAGGGACGCGATCACCGCCGGTGGGCATGACCTCGCCTTTGCCTTCGACGGCGACGGTGATCGCGTGCTCGCGGTCGACCGGCAGGGCCACGTCGTCGACGGAGACGAGCTGATCGCGCTCGCCGCCGTGCACCTGCGGCGCCACGACCGCCTGCCCGGCAACGGGGTGGCCGTGACCGTGATGACGAACTACGGGTTTCACACCGCAATGGGCGCAGCGGGAATCCAGGTGGCCACGACGGCCGTGGGAGATCGCTACGTGCTGGATGCGCTGCGCCGGCGAGGATGGGTCCTCGGGGGGGAGCAGTCGGGCCACATCATCGATCTCGGCTTCGGGCCCTCCGGAGACGGGATCGCCAGTGCTCTGCTGACGCTCGAGGCACTCGGAAAGGGCGATCTGGGTGAGCGGGGGGCGATGGAGAAGCTGCCTCAGCGCCTGGTCAACATTCGTGGTGAGGATCGGGCGATGCTGAGGGCATCGATGCAGGACCCTGGGATCACGACCGCGGTGGCGCGCGAGGACGCGGCGCTGCACGGACGCGGTCGCGTGCTGGTGCGCGCATCGGGGACCGAGCCGCTGATCCGGGTGATGGTCGAAGCTCCGACCGAGCTCGAAGCCGACGCGGTCTGCGCCCGACTGAGCGACGTCGTCCGGCGAGCCGTGGCCTGATCTGGGACCTTCAGCGGGAACCGGGCCGACCAGGATCACGGTGGAGGTCCTCGGCAGCCTTTAAGCTGAGGCAAATGTGCGGCATCATCGGCTATGTCGGACCCCGCGAGGCGCGTCCGCTGCTGCTTGCGGGGCTGGAGAAGCTCGAGTACCGCGGCTACGACAGCGCGGGGATCTCCGTGCTCGACGGCGGGCGCATCGATGCCGTGCGGGCGGTGGGCAACCTGGGGGCGCTTCGCCGGGCGCTGGCTGCCCGTCCGGCGCACACCGCAGGCGTGGCTCTGGCGCCGCGGCCGGAGCCCGGGACGGGGATCGGACACACGCGATGGGCGACGCACGGGCGGGTCACCGAGGAGAACGCGCATCCGCACTTCGACACCACCGACAGCGTCCACATCGTGGTCAACGGCATCGTCGAGAACTACGTCTCGCTCAAGCACCGGCTGATGGCGGAAGGCGCGATCTTCACTTCGGAGACCGACGCCGAGGTCATCGCCCATCTCGTCGCGCGGTACAACACCGAGGGCCTGCGCGAGGCGGTGCGCAGGGCCTACGCCGAGTTGCGCGGGCACTACGCGTTCGTCGCCATGTGTGCGCAGGAGGCGGGGCTGCTGGTCGGCGCGCGCAAGGAGTGTCCGCTGATCGTCGGTCGGGGGGAGGGCGAGCAGTTCGTCGCCTCGGCGATCCCGGCCTTCTTGCGTGAGACCCGCCGGGTCCAGTACATCGACGACGACGAGATCGTCGTGCTCAGGCCCGAGGGCGTCGAGTTCATGACCGCGAACGGCGAGCCGCTGGAGCGCGCGGTGGTCGAGATCGACTGGAATGCCGACACGGCCGAGAAGCAGGGATACGAAACGTACATGCTCAAGGAGATCCACGAGCAGGCCGATGCGGTGGCCGAGACGATCGGCGAGCGGGCGGCCCGCGGCGTCGGGATCGACCTCGGCGACCTCGGAGGCCAGATCGACGACGAGCTGCTGCGGGGCGTGCGCAGGATCGTCGTGGTGGCGTGCGGCACCGCGTACCACGCCGGGCTGATCGGCCGCTACGCCATCGAGGAGTGGAGCCGGATTCCGGTGGAGGTGGACATCGCCTCCGAGTACCGCTACCGCAATCCGGTCCTCGGCCCGGAGGACCTGGTGATCGGAATCTCGCAATCCGGCGAGACGATGGACACCCTGATGGCGATGCGAGCGGCCCGCAAGCTGGGGGCGAAGATCCTGGCGGTGACCAACTTCATGGACTCGCAGGCGACGCGGGAGGCCGACGGCGTGCTGTACACCCGGGCCGGACTGGAGATCGGCGTCGCCGCGACGAAGACCTTCGTCAGCCAGGTCGTGGTCATGTACCTGCTGGCGCTGCGCCTCGCCGAGCTGCGCGGCACGCTGCGCCCCGCGGTGCTCACGGCCACGATCTCCGATCTCAAGCGGTTGCCCCACGCCATCGCCGGCCTGCTGGAGCATGGCACCGCGGACGTGGAACGGATCGCGCAGGCTTATCACCGCGCGCCCTTCTTCCTCTATCTCGGGCGCCACATCGGACTGCCGGTGGCGCTGGAGGGAGCGCTCAAGCTGAAGGAGATCTCGTACATCGCCACCGATGCCTACCCGGCCGGGGAGATGAAGCACGGACCGATCGCGCTGCTCGACGAACGCACGCCGGTGATCGTGGTGGCCACCGACTCACCCGTGATCGAGAAGGTGATCTCGAACATCCAGGAGGTGCGAGTCCGCGGCGCAAGGGTGATCGCGGTGGCGAGCGAGGGGGATGAGCGGATCTCTCAGCACGCCGACGAGGTGCTGTGGATTCCGCGCACCGATTGGATGCTCGCGCCCCTGCTGGCGGTGATTCCGCTGCAACTGCTCGCCTACCACATCGCCCGCAGGCGCGGGCTGAACATCGACCAACCGCGTAACCTGGCCAAGACGGTGACGGTGGAGTGAGCGGCGAGCCATCAGGCGTGGGGGTGGACCAGTTGGAGATTGACCGGCTCGAGCGTGCGCTCGAGCGCCGTCCGCGGCTCGCCGAGCGCCTGTTCACGGCGTCCGAGCGCGCGTACGCGGCGTCTCGCGCGCGCCCCGGACAGCACCTGGCGGCTCGCTTCTGCGCCAAGGAGGCGGTCGCCAAGGCGTTGCGTCTGGAGGTGTGGAGCTTCCGCGACGTCGAGGTGCTGAGCGATGGCGGCGCCCCGGAGGTTCGGCTGCACGGAAGCGCCGCCGCGCGCGCGCGTCAGCTCGGCGTGCATGTGACCGTCTCCCTCACCCACACCCGTCGTGATGCCGCTGCCGTAGCGCTCGCGCTGTCCCTGTGATGACCCTCCCCGCGTGGCTCGATCCCCTGCCGGACGCCACCCAGCAGCGCGCGCTTGACGAATGGGCGATCGGCGAGCGGGGGCTTTCGAGCCTCGCCCTGATGGAGCGTGCCGGCACGGGTCTGGCCGACCTGGTCGGGGAGCTGGCGCCCTGCGGTCGAGTCGTGGTCGTCTGCGGGAAGGGCAATAACGGCGGTGATGGGTTCGTCGCTGCTCGGCGGCTGCGCGAGCACGGACGCGAAGTCGACGTGCTGGCGCTCGCCCCGGCGCAGGAGCTGCATGGGGATGCGCGAGCCAACGCGGAGCGCTTGCCCGGCGTCCCACCGGAGTCATTCCGCGTCGAGGCGTTGGCCGGCGCGGCGGCGATCGTCGACGCGATCCTCGGGACCGGCTTCTCCGGTGAGCCCCGCGGCCTCGTCGCAGACGCGGTCGAGGCCATCAACGCCCGGGCCGATGACGCCGTCGTGGTGGCCTGCGACGTCCCCAGTGGCGTCGATGGCTCGACCGGCGAGATCGCGGGAGCGGCGGTCCGGGCCCGCGCGACCGCGACGTTTCACCGGGCCAAGCCCGGCCTGTGGATCGCTCCGGGCAAAGCGCACGCCGGCGCCGTGCACGTGATCGAGCTCGGAATTCCTGCAGGGGGCCCGGCGCGGCCGATGATCGGCCTGATCGCCGATCGGGTCACGGACTCGGTCCCTCGCCGGGGTCGGGAGTCGAACAAGTTCGCCGCCGGCAGCCTGCTGGTGTGCGGAGGATCGATCGGGCTGACCGGAGCGCCCTGCCTGGCCTGCGAAGCTGCGATGCGCGCGGGTGCGGGATACGTCACGGCGCTCGTACCCGCGTCGCTGAGCCCGATCTTCGAGGGTCGGCTGGTCGAGGTGATGACTCTCGCCCTTGCGGACCAGGACGGGGCGCTGGCGCCGACCGCAGCCGATCAGGTGCTCGAGCGCAGCGCGCGCGCAGGAGCGCTGGTGCTCGGTCCCGGCTTCGGCCGTGAGCCGGGTGCCGTTGCGCTCGTGCAGACGCTCGCGTGTGAGGTGCAATTGCCCCTGCTGCTCGACGCCGATGCGCTGAACGCTCACGCGGGGCGCCTGAAGTCGCTGGCCAAACGCTCGGCGCCCACCGTGCTCACCCCGCACGCCGGTGAGCTGGGGCGGTTGCTCGAATGCGAGAGCGCGGCGATCGCGGCCCGGCGACTGCACAGCGCGAGGCGGGCAGCGCGGGAAGCCGGTGCCGTCGTGGTGCTGAAGGGCGATGACACGATCATCGCGGCGCCCGACGGATGCGTCGCGGTGAGCCGCGGCGGGGCCTCCGCGCTCGCGACCGCCGGTACCGGCGACGTCCTCTCGGGAGTGATCGGGGCATACCTGGCCAAGGGAATGGATCCGTTCCATGCCGCCTGCGCGGGGGTGTTCGTCCATGCGTCGGCCGGGCGCCTGGCCGCGGGCGGCGTCGGCGCGGAGGGCGTCATCGCCCGCGACGTCATCGAGGCGCTCCCCCGCGCGCTGCCAGCGCGGCCGCAGAGCGGCGCGGGGGCGATCCTGCCGGATGGCCGACTGGACCGGCGGGGCTAGACCGATGGCGCTCCGTGCGCTCGCCCGGGTCAACCTGGCGGCGATCGAGCGAAACGTCGCCCACCTGCGGGGCGGATTGACGGGCTCGACTGCGCTGTGCGCGGTCGTCAAAGCCGATGGCTACGGTCACGGTGCTCCGCAGGCGGCTCGCGCCGCGCTCGCAGGCGGCGCGAGCTGGCTTGCGGTGGCCAGCGCCCAGGAGGCAGCCGAGCTTCGAGGGGCCGGGATCACCGCACGCGTGCTGGTGATGGGCGCGATCAGCGCGCAGGAGCTTCCGATCGCCGTGCGCGCCGGCGCCGAGGTCACGGCCTGGAGCGAGCGCTTCATATCCGAGCTCGCGGACGCGGCCGCGGCCGGCTTCGCGACGACCCTCGCGTCCGTTCCGGCGTCCCGTAGGACGCCGGTCGCAGTCCACGTCAAGCTCGACACCGGCATGGGGCGCCTCGGGACCCGTGACGCCGACCGTGCTCTGCGGGTCGCGGAGCTGGTGTGCGACGCGGAGCCGGCGCTCGCCCTCCGGGGAGCAATGACGCACTTTGCCACCGCCGACGATGATCCCGAGTTCCTTGCCCATCAACTCGCCGCCTTCAACCGATTTGCCGCCCAGATCCGGCGCCGCCACCCCGATGTCCTGCTCCACGCCGCCAACAGCGCCGCGACCATGCGGGAGCCCGCCAGCCACCACGACCTCGTTCGCTGCGGAATCGCCATCTACGGATGTGATCCCATGAACGAGGACGCGGCCCGCCACGGACTGGAACCCGCACTCGCGCTGAGCTCCTACGTGGCCGCGGTCAAGCTCGCCCGAGCCGGCGACAGCGCCGGCTACGGCCGGCGCTTCGTCGCGCCGCGCGACACATGGATCGCCACGCTGCCGATCGGATATGCGGATGGCATTCGCCGCGCGCTGTCGGGCAACTGCGATGTGCTGATCGGCGGGCGCCGCCATCCGCTTGTCGGTACGGTCAGCATGGACAACATCACCGTGGATCTCGGGCCCGACCCGATCGCCTGTTCGGGGACCTCGGCCATCGTGATCGGACGCGACGGCCGTGAGCAGCAGAGCGCCGAGGACCTGGCCCGACGGATCGGCACGATCAACTACGAGATCGTGTGTGGCATCTCGGGCCGCGTCCCGCGCCTATATCACCGCGATGGGGTAACCACCGAGGAACCGAGGCCGCCCGATGACTGAGGATCCGCTCCGTGCGCTCCGTGTCCTGGCCGGTGCGACGGGAGAGGCGTGGCTCGTGGGCGGGGCGCTGCGCGACCGGCTGCTCGGTCGGGTGACCTCCGACTATGACGTCACGGTGGCAAAAGGCGCCGAGTCGGTTGCGCGCGCCCTCGCGCGCAAAGCCGGAGGCCACGCGTTCATGCTCTCGGACCAGTTCGGGGCCTGGCGCGTGGTCTCCCGCGAGCGCGCCTGGCAGGTCGATCTGCTCCCGCTGAGTGCCGAGACGATCGAGCTGGACCTGGCGCGTCGTGACCTCACGATCAACGCCATCGCCCAGCCGCTGCGCGGCGGCGAGTTGATCGACCCTCTCGGCGGCTTGGCGGACCTGCGCAGCGGGTCTCTGCGGATGGCCAGTGACGAAGCGTTTGCCCAGGATGCGCTGCGGACGATCAGGCTGCCCCGGCTCGCGTGCGAGCTTGGCTTCCAGGTCGAGCCGGCAACCGCATGGGCCGCGGCCCGGGGCGTGGCCGGGCTCGGAGGGGTGGCGTCCGAGCGGGTGTTCGCCGAGCTCGTGCGGATCGTCAGCGCGGACCGCGCGCTCGACGGCTTGGAGCTGATGGACGCCCTCGGGGTGACCCACGAGGTGCTCCCCGAGCTGGTCGGCCTGCGCGGGATCGCGCAGAGCCACCAGGGTCGTGACCACCTCGACGTCCACGATCCCCCGCGGGCGGTCCTGGCGCAGACGATCGAGCTGGAGCGCGACCCCGAGCGGGTGCTCGGCGTCCACGCTGCCGCCGTCGCCCAGCTGCTGGCCTCTCCGCTCGCGGGCGGGCTGACGCGCGGCCAGGCGCTGCGCTTCGGAGCGCTGTTTCACGACATCGCCAAGCCGCAGACCCGTGGCGTGAGCGCGGACGCAAGCGCCAACTTCATCGGCCACGACGAGGCCGGCGCCCAGCTGGCGCGGGTCGCGCTGACCCGCCTGCGAGCCGGCGAGCGCGTGTGCGGGCATGTCTCGGCGCTCACGCGGCACCACCTCCGGCTTGGCTTTCTGGTCCACCAGAACCCGCTTGGTCGGAGGGCGATCTATCGATATCTTCGATCGTGCGAGCCCGTCGAGGTGGACGTCACCGTGCTGAGCGTCGCCGATCGGCTGGCGACGCTCGGGGATGGCGCCGAGGAGGCGCTCGCGCGGCACCTGGAGCTCGCCCGGCAGCTGCTGGGCGAGGCGCTGGCGTGGCGCTCGCAGCGGCCGCGGCCGCCGGTGCGCGGCGACCGCCTGGCCCACGAGCTCGGGCTCGGGTCCGGGCCCGAGATCGGGCGAATCCTGGCCAGGCTCGAGGAGGCGAGCTTCGCCGGGGAGATACGGACGTCCGAGGAGGCCATCGAGATGGCGAGGGGGTTATTGGATGGCGCGGCTCGGTAGGCTCAGGCCGGTGAGCAGCGACGATTGCCTCTTCTGCCAGATCGTGGCCCGGGAGCTGCCGGCCGAGATCATCGACGAGAACGAGCGCACGGTCACCTTCATGGACATCCAGCCGGCCACCCGCGGACATGCGCTCGTGATCCCGCGCCGGCACGTCCGCGACCTGCTCGAGATCGATCCGGCCGATCTGTCGGCCACGATGCTCGCGGCGCAGCGTCTGGCCGCCAAGGCCCGGGAGCGGCTGGGCGCCCAGGGCGTCAACCTGCTCAACTCCTGCGGGACCGCGGCTTGGCAGACCGTGCCCCACTTTCATGTCCACGTGATCCCGCGCTACGAGGACGATCCGCTGCGCCTGCCGTGGACGCCTGCCGCGGGCGACTCGGCGCAGATCGCGGCCGCGGCGCGACAGTTGCGATGAGCCCTCTGCCTCAGCTAGATGCCGTGACCGATCACTCGAGCACCACGGTTCAGACCGGACTTGCGCAACTTATGACCGGTGGATCGTGTTCAATGGTGAAGGTGAAACGCTTTTTGCTGGCCACAGCCGGGTTAGTTTTCGTGTCGGCGCTCGCGCCGGCAGCCGCCTCCGCGGCCACGATCGAGCTCGGGGCGACGCCGACGGCCATTACGCAGCCCACCTGCCCCAAGGGCGTAGCGCCGAAGAGCTGCACAATCATCCTGACCCAGGCGACGGGCCTCGAGACGATCAGGGACGGCGTTGACTACCCGACCACGGTGAAGAAGGACGGCGTGATCGTGGCTTGGACCGCGGGTCTGGCGCAGCTCTCGAGTAGTCGAACCGCCGAGCGAGGCTTCATCCATATCCTGGACATGAACTACGGCGGCGTGCCGCAGGCGGCCATCGTCGTCCTGAAGTCCGGCGCCAAGCGGCGCTGGACGGTCGTCGCGTCGAGCCCCGTCCAGCATCTGATCCAGTTTCTCGGCATGGTGGTCCAGTTTCCGCTCGCGGCTCCCATACCGGTCACCCGCGGCGAGGTGATCGGGCTGTCGGTGCCGACGTGGGCGCCGGTCCTCGAGTACAAGCTCCCGGTCAAGAAGTTCGCCTACCGCCAGAGCCGGATGGCGAACTGCGCCAACGCCGCCAACTCTCAGCAGGTGCAGATCAAGACCGGCGACAACGCCCGCTACCTGTGCAATTATCCTGGCACGCGCGTTGAGTACTCCGCGACCGAGATTCCCACGCCGGTCGCACCCAAGAACTACGTTCACTGAGCAGGCTCGCCGGGGGCGCCGCTCTGGCCGGTGACGGTTCCTTCCGCCTAGCAGGCGCCGGGGCTCTGCTGGCAGAACGCCGAGCCGGTGCCGGCGAGGCCCGCCCCACCGCTGCCTGCGCTGCCTGCGCCGCCGCTGCCCGAGCCTGAGGTTGTGGTGGGGGACGAGGGAGACGAGCCTCCCGACGGGGACGAGCCGCCCGTAGAGGACGAGCCGCCTGTGGAGGAGCCGGTCCCGGCACTGGTGCCATTCGAGTTCGAGCTGCCCGATGCGGGCGAGGATCCCGAGCCGCCGGAGCTCGACCCTCCCGACGAGGACGATGATCCAGATCCGGCAGAGGACGAGGATCCCGCACCGCTCGTGGTGCTGGTGGAGGTGGTCGTGGTGGGCGTGGTCACCGCTGCGGCCGAGGGGCTCACCGAGCCTGACGGAACGGTGAACGGCGGCGCGCCAGACGTGTCGGCGGTCGCGGGGGCTCCGCCGCCGCAGGACGCGAGGCCCGTGGCCAGGATCAGGCACGCCGTGAATGCTGCCCCCGCGCTCAGGAGGCGAGGATGCTCGGGCGCGGCCCCCTTCAAGAGCCCAGTGGCTCCATCCGCCGGCCACAGCAGGGACAGTCGTTGAGATCCTTCTGCGTGAGCTGGTCGCACCAGTTGCAGAAGCGCAGGTTGTCCACCGCCCATGGCAGCTCCGACGGGGTCGGAGCCAGGGGCAGGAGCTCCCCGACGACCTCCAGCGCCTCACCGGTATCGCGATCGACGTACGTGCGGTCCGGAAGCGCCTCGATGATCACTTCCCGACCCGTCGAGGGCGTCCGCATGCGGTACTTCTGGCGGCTCCTCATTCGCCGCCATGCTACCAGCGGGGGCATCGCCGCCACGTCGTCGCTGCGCTCCGCGTCGGCCCGGCGCCGCGCCGCCGCGCGCTCGGATAGAGTGCCGCCGGCATCGTATGGTGAGAGCCCTCGCACGCACGCCCCGGAGCATGGCCACATTCGCCGCCGGCACGTTGGTCCTGCTGGCGCTCGGCGGGTGCGCCATCAAGCATCCGACGGCGAACGTCGTGCACGGAAAGCAGCTGTTCGTGGCCAAGTGTGGGTCGTGCCATACCCTCAGCCATGCCAACACCACCGGCGCGATAGGACCTAACCTGGACTATGCGTTCAGGCAGGATCGCGTGGATGGACTGCACAGCGACGACTTTCGGGGACTGGTCAATTTCTGGATCGAACATCCGAGCGTCCAGGGGGTCATGCCCGCCGGGCTGTTCAGGGGTCAGAACGCGCAGGACGTCGCCAGCTACGTCGCCCTGGTGGCCGCCACACCCGGTCCGGACACCGGCGCGCTCGCCCGGGCCGGTGCGGTGACGGGGACCACGCCGGCCGCCGGCAAGGCCGTGTTCACCGGCATCGGCGGCTGTGGCAGCTGTCACGTGCTGGCGGCGGCGGCCACGACCGGGACGGTCGGTCCGAACCTCGACACGCATCTCAAGTCCGACTGCATGCTCCCGGCCTCGCAGAAGGTGCGGGGCTCCACCCTCGCGCAGTGCATCTCCACCGCGATCACCAAGCCGTACGCCTACCTACCATCCGGCTACGCAGCCAATGTGATGCCGGCGAACTTCGCGCAGACGCTGACCAAGAGCGAGATCACCGCGCTGACGAACTTCATGGCCACCGCCACCAAGTAGGAGGCGTCGCGTGGCCGGGGGTGGTCGCCCCGCGAGCCCTCAGAGCACGTACACCGCGGTGTACACGACGATCCACATGACGTCGACGAAGTGCCAGTAGATCCCCGGCACCTCCATCCCGCGATGCTGCTCGGGTGAGAAGTGGCCGCGGAACGCGCGGATCGACACCATCAGGAGCAGCGACAGCCCGATGAACACGTGGGCACCGTGCAGACCGGTCAGCGAGTAGAAGATCGTAGCCTGGGCGGAGTTGTGGGGGGCGAAGCCCAGGTGCACGTACTCGTTGATCTGCACGAACAGGAACGTGAGCCCGAGCAGGAACGTCGTGAGCATCCCCGCCCGTAGGCCGAACCGGTTGCCGCTCTTGACCGAGGTCAGCGCCCAATGGATGGTCAGCGAGGAGGACAGCAGGATCGCGGTGTTGACGCCCGCGACGGCCTCGGGAATGACGTTCCCGCGCGCCGGCCATGGATCGTGGGTCACGATCCGGATGAAGAAGTAGGCGGTGAAGAACGCGCCGAAGATCATGATCTCCGACATGATGAACAGGAGCATGCCCAGGGTCGGGGCCTCGACGCGAGAGGAGCGGTGCGCGGGCGGCGGCCCGTGATGCTCTGCGTGCGGGATCGATGCTGCTTCCATCGGGCCTCCCCCTCTAGGTGGACTCGGCGGCGGACTCGGAGTCGCCCTGGATGACGTGCTCGACGGGTTTGCCGCTCGCGTTGCGCACGCGTTCGACCAGGTCCGCGCGCAGCCAGCCCGACCTGGTCTGGGCGAAGGTCGAGATGACGATGTCGTCGACACGGAAGAACTGAAGCGCGTTCATGGTCGCGGTGTACGGGTCGGGATCACCGATCGTGCCGGCCGCGAACAGGCCAGCCGAGCGCAGCCGGTCCAGCACGAGCTTCAGACGGGTCCGGGCACGACGGACGGCGACCCCGTCGCCGCCCTCCTGTGGCACCACGACCACGAACAGGCGCCCGCGAGCCTCACCGGACTGCTCATCCGCTTTCGCCTGCAGGACCTCCAACAGCTCCTCTCCGCTCGCGGTGCGGTTGGCGACCGCGAGGGTGACGCGGAACGGAAGCCCGTCGTTGTCGATGTCGGCGACCACGTGCTCCACCGGGAGTCCGGAGGCGTCGCAGACGCGCTCGATCAGGTCACGGCGCAGCCAACCGGAGCGGGTCTCGGGAAAGGTCGAGATGATGATCTCGCTCGGCCTGTGCTCGTGCACCGCGTCCATCGTGGCGGTGTAGGGATCGGAGTCGCCGACCTCGCCGATCGCGTCGATGCCCTCGGCCCGGACGAAGCCCAGCGCGAGGTCCACGCGAACCTGCGCGGCATCGAACATCGCGTCGGCATAGATCACCAGTCCCGACTTGGGGCGGGTCTGCGGAACGCACAGCACGAACCGCGTGCCCTGCGCCACTCGCGAGCGCACCGCGTCGATCAGCGGGCGTCCGCCGAGCGTCTCGTTGGCCACGACGAGGATCGTGCTCATTCGAGATCCTGCTGACTCGGAGGCGTCGAGAACGATCCGGCGGCGACGCTCTTCGCGGCCTGCGCCGGGGGCTTGAAGATGCCGTGGACGGCGCCCGGAACGCCGTACTCGTAAGGACCTCCCACCACGGTCGGCACGGAATCGAAGTTGAAGATCGGCGGGGGAGAGGAAACCTGCCACTCGAGAGTCAGCGCCCGCCACGGGTTAGCGGCGGCCCGCGGGCCGCCGCGCCAGCTGGCGGCCATGTTGTAGAGGAACACGAGCGTGCTGAGCCCGAGCACGAAGCTCGAGAGCGTGATCATCAGGTTCCAGCTGGCGAACTTCTGAGCGTAGTCGGCCACGCGCCGGGGCATCCCCTGGATCCCGATCAGGTGCATGGGGGCGAACGTCAGGTTGAAGAAGATGAACGTCAGCCAGAAGTGGATCTTGCCCAGCCGGTCGTCGAACATTCGTCCCGTCATCTTCGGGTACCAGTAGTAGACGCCGGCGAAGATCGTGAACAGCGAGCCGCCGAACAGCACGTAGTGGATGTGGGCGACGATGAAGTACGTCTGACTGACGTGGATGTCGAATGGGATCATCGCGAGCATCACGCCGCTGATTCCACCCAGCGTGAACATCGTCAGGAAGCCGAGCGCGAACAGCATCGGCGTGTCGAGGTGCAGGACGCCTCGCCACAAGGTCGCCAGCCAGGAGAAGATCTTGATTCCGGTCGGCACGGCGATGATCGCGGTGGTGATCATCATGGGAATGCGGATCCAGGGCGCCATCCCGGAGACGAACATGTGGTGCGCCCACACGGTGAAGCCGAGGACCACGATCGCCAGCAGCGAGAAGGCCATCATCCGGTAGCCGAAGATTGGCTTGCGCGACTTGACCGCGATGATCTCCGAGATGATCCCGAACCCGGGCAGCATCATGATGTACACGGCGGGATGGGAGTAGAACCAGAAGATGTGCTGGTACATGATCACGTTCCCGTTGCGTCCGGCGCCGACGAACGCGTCGAAGAAGTGGAAGCCGAGCGCCCGATCGAGCAGCACCAGGAACTGTGAGGCGGCGATGAACGGCGTCGCGATCACGACCAGCAGCGAGGTGGAGAAGTTGGCCCATACGAGCAGGGGCATCCGGAAGAAGCTCATTCCGGGCGCGCGCATCGTGATGATCGTGACCAGGAAGTTCAGTGCCGTCGCGATCGACGACGCCCCGGCGAGCTGCACCGCGATGGTGAAGAACAGCTGACCGAGCGGCATCGTGGTCGACAGCGGCGCGTAGGCCGTCCAACCGGAGGCGAACGAACCGCCGGGGGCGAGGAAGCTCATCAGCATCATCAGCCCGGCCATCGGAAGCAGCCAGTACGAGAGCGCGTTCAGCCGCGGGAAGGCCATGTCCGGCGCGCCGATCATGAGCGGCAGCACGAAGTTCGCCAGGCCCGCGAACACGGGGATCACGAACAGGAAGATCAGCAGCGACGCGTGGACCGAGAACAGCCCGTTGAACTCCTCCGGGGTGACGAACTGCATCCCCGGCTGCGCGAGCTCGGCGCGCATCAGCATCGCTAGCAGCCCGCCGACGAGCAGGAAGAAGAACGACGTGACCGTGTACTGGATCCCAATCACCTTGTGGTCGGTGTTGATCCGGAAGTAATCGCGCCAGGTACGGGCGCCGTGGGACGAATGCTCCTCGGCGCGCGTCGTCTTGCCGGCGGCCCAGTAGAACCAGTAGTCGGTCGCCCCGAGCCCGACCAGGAAGAACAGCGGCACGGCGATCAACGCCACCGTCGTGATCGCGTCGCCGTCGATCACGGGGTGATAGTGCATCAACCACCTAAGCAGGACGTCCAGGCCGAACGCGAACGCGAGGCCGAGAACCATGCACATCGCCGCCCGATACCAGCCTGGGGCGCGGAGCTTGGCCGGGAGGGGCATGCGCGTGCGCCGCTGCGGGCTCGGTGGCTCCTGAACTGCGGTTGCCGTTGCCATCAGCGGACCTCCTTCAAGTAGCGCACGGATATTGACGAGCGAGCCTCGTACGGCTGAGCGGAGGCTCGTGGGGCGCTCGTCCGGTCGGTCTGTACCTCGCTCGGTGGCGGGGTCACTATAAACGCCTTCAACGGTAGGCCGCGCCTCTTGGCGTCCGGTACCGCCGTCGTGGCGAGGTTCGGACTGACGGTGGCTCCGGTCATCCCGACGCGGCGCCTCGCGACCCGCCAGAGCTCGAGTTGCCCGACGCGCCAGCGCCCGAGCTCGACTTGCTCGAAGGAGCCGCGGGAGCGCCCGGGACCCCGGGAACCGCGCCCAGCGGCGGTGGCGAGCCGATTGGCGGGGTGGCGTTGGCGGACTGGGACCGCAGCCAGGCCGCGAACGCGGAGCGGCTCACGACGTGCGCGGTGGTGCGCATCAGCGAATGGCCAGCCCCGCACAGCTCGGTGCACTCGACCGGATAGGCTCCGATTCTCGTCGGGGTCACGCGGAGCGTCGTCGTGATGCCGGGTACAGCGTCGATCTTCTCGGAGAACTCGGGCACGAAGAAGCTGTGGATCACGTCGAGCGAGCGCAGCCGGAACACGATCGGCTGACCCTTGGCCACGTAGAGCTGCGGGGACACCACGGTCTTCCCCCCGGCTTGCGGGTAGGAGAACTCGAAGGCGAACTGACGTTCGGTGATGTTGATCGTCATCTCGTTTTTCGCGCTGGCCTCGTTGGAGCGCAGCGTCACGTAGGCGAAGGTGGAGAGCGACACCAGGGCCAGCGCCGGGAGGGTGGTCCAGATCACCTCGACCCGCGTGTTGCCGTGGATCGGAGGGCCGTCCTTGTGCTCTTCGCCCGGGCGCATCCGGAACTTCCAGACGCAGAACACCACGACGGTCTCGACCAGCACGAAGACCGGCACCGATGCGATCAGCAGCACCGTGTAGAGGGTTCGGAAGTTCGCCGCCTGCTTGGAGGCCCCGGTTGGATACCAGGGAATAAGCAGGGCGATGGGGATCCCGATCGCGATGCCGATCACCCCGATCACGAGCATCTGCAGCAGCGGGTTCTTACGCACCGCCTGCACCAGGGGGCTGTTACGCACCGTGTTCTCCGTGGCGCTGGCGCATCACTCCGGCCGGCATCCTATGGGTTCTTCGGGACAGATGGCGCCGACAGGCAGCGCGCTCGTGAACACCTCAGTGGTGTTCTTCGGGCAGCGCGGCGACGTCCCGGCGCGTGTCGCGGATCCATCTGACGGTCGTGAGCAGGAACACGATGGCGCCGACGATGGTCAGCAGCCAGTTGATCGTCGTTCCGATCACGATCAGCGTGATCCCGGCCGCATTGGCGATCGGGATTATCGACGGCCCGGGAAGGTGGATCGCCTCGCCGGCCGCGGGCACCCCGCGGTCCGCTTCGCTCCCGGCATCGAGCTCGCTCCCGCGCTCGGGGGCGCGGCTGCCCGCGCCCACGCGCTGCGGTCCCACCCCGTGCCCGTCCTGCGATTCGCCCTCGCTCCTGTCCGGCGCGTTGCTCACGAGTGGATGTAGATCGCGGCGGCCAGGAACGCCATCCCGAACATGAAGGCGCAGACAGTCCCCGCGATCAGGCCGGAGCGGATGTTCTTACGAGCGAGCTTCTTGTCCATCTGGTTGCACCTCCGGGGCGCCTCGTCGAGATCCTATAGCTTGACGTCGAGGACCATCGCACCGAACAGCAGCGCGAGGTATAGCAGCGAGAACAGGTACAGCCGCAGCGCGCTGCGTCGGTTGGCGCGGCGCCAGAGCCACACGGCGCTGCCCACGAACAGGAGCCCGAGCACCATCGACGCGACGAGATAGGTGGGGCCGAACGCACCCGCGCAGAACGGCAGCTGTGAGACGGCGTAAAGCAGCAGCGAGTAGAGGAGGATCTGGCGCCGGGTCTCCCGCTCGCCACGTACCACCGGCAGCATCGGGATGTTGACCTTGGCGTACTCGTCCTTCATCAGCAGGCTGAGGGCCCAGAAGTGTGGCGGGGTCCAGTAGAAGACGATCGCGAACAGGTACACCGCCGTCCAGGACAGCGAGCCGCGGGTCGCGGCCCATCCAACCAGCGGAGGCACGGCTCCGGCCGCGCCTCCGATCACGATGTTGTGCGGCGTGCGTCGCTTGAGCCAGATCGTGTAGACGCCGACGTAGCCCACGAATCCTCCCAGCGCAAGCGACGCGGCGAGCACGTTGACGGTGCTCGACAGCAGCACGAACGAGAGCGCCGCGAGCAGGAGGCCGAAGGCCAGGGCGGCCCGCGGGGCGATCCGGCCGGCGGGGATCGGGCGCGACGCGGTCCGCTTCATGCGGGCATCGATGTCGCGGTCCCAGTAGTGATTGACGGCGCCGGCACCTCCGGCCGAGAGATAACCGCCCAGACAGGTCAGCCCGATCTTCGAGACCGACGGGCTTCCGGCCACCTCCATCGTGGTCACCGTGGTCAACAGCAGCAGCGACTGGACCTTGGGTTTGGTCAGCTCGACGTAATCCGACAGCACGCGACGGGTGCCCGAGACCGACGGCAGGGCGGTGGTCCAGGTCAGCTGCATGGCGCGAGGGGTCCGGGACGTGTCACGGGCCCGAAACCCCCGCGAAGCGTTCGCTGCCGCCGGTCTTCTGGGTCACTCCGGTCTCGCGCTCGATCTGGCGGCGGATGTCGCGCATCGGCTCGACCGAGCGAACTCGCGGAACCTCGTCAAAGTTGTTGACCGGCGGTGGCGAGGAGGTGAACCACTCCAGCGTATTGCCCTTCCACGGATCGGGACCGGCGATCCGCCCGTGCTTGATGCTACGGGCCACGTTGGCCACCGTCACGAGGACGCCGGCGCCGAGGATGAACGACCCGATGGTCGAGATCAGGTTGTAGGTCGACCATCCGAGCCCCGGTTGATAGGTGTACACGCGCCGCGGCATGCCGGACAGGCCGAGCGCGTGCTGCACGAAGAAGGTTGCGTTGAAGCCGACGAACATGAGCCAGAACGAGATCTTCCCCACCCGCTCGTCCAGCATCCGCCCCGCCATCTTCGGGAACCAGTAGTAGATGCCGGAGAAGACCGTGAACACCGAGCCGCCCATCAGGACGTAGTGGAAGTGCGCGACGACGAAGTACGTGTCGTTGAGCTGCCAGTCGACCGGGAACACGGCCAGGAAGATGCCCGTGATGCCGCCGATGACGAAGATCCCGATGAACCCGACGGCGAAGTAGAGCGACGTCGTCATCACGATTGACCCACGCCACAGGGTTGCGATCCAGTTGAAGATCTTCACGCCGGTCGGCACTCCGATCAGGAACGAGCTCAGCATGAAGAACCCGAGCACGACGATCGGGATCGGCGAGGCGAACATGTGGTGAGCCCAGACCAGGGTGGCCAGGAACGCGATCACCGCCGTGGAGGCCGCGATCGCCTTGTAGCCGAACACGGGTTTGCGCGAGAACACCGGGATCACCTCCGAGATGATCCCGAACCCCGGCATGATCATGATGTAGACCTCGGGATGCCCGAAGAACCAGAACAGGTGCTGCCACAGGACCGGCGAGCCGTGGTTGGTGGGATCGAAGAAGTGCGTGCCGAAGTGCCGGTCGGTCAGCAGCATCGTGACCGCGGCCGCGACCACCGGCAGGGCGATGATCAGCAGGATCGCGTAGATCAGCATCCCCCAGATGAACAGCGGGATCCGACCCCAGCTCATTCCCGGCGCGCGCATGTTGACGATCGTGGCGTAGAAGTTGATCGCACCGACCAGCGAGGAGATGCCGGTGATGTGGATCAGGAAGATCCAGGCGTCCTGTCCGCCGCTGGGGGAGTACAGGATGCTCGAGAGCGGCGGGTAGCTCCACCATCCGGCCTCGGGCGGATGAAAGAACAGTGAGCAGTAGAACACGATCCCGCCGAACAACAGCAGCCAGAAGGAGAGTGCGTTCAGCCGCGGGAAGGCCATGTCGCGGGCGCCGATCATCAACGGCACGAAATAGTTTCCGAAGCCCGCCATCACCGGCACGACGAACAGGAAGATCATCGTCGTGCCATGCATCGTGAGCAGCTCGTTGTAATGCTCGGAGCTGATCAACGTGTTGCCCGGAACGCCGAGCTGCACCCGCATCAGCAGTGCCTCGACGCCGCCCAGCATGAAGAACACGAACGTCAGGACGAGATACATGATTCCGATCTTCTTGTGATCGGTCGTCAGCACCCAGTCCACCCACCGCTTGCTCTGACGCGGAACCGCCATCTCGTTGGTGACGACCTCGGGAACCGGCCGGAGCGCGTATTCGGTAGTGGACATCGTTCTCTCCTAGAGGTTTCCGTTGGCCGTCAGGATCTGGCGCAGCTGGGACACCTGGCTGTCGGCCGTGGTGATCAACTGCTGCTGGCGTGACAGCCAGGCCATGTACTGCGCCGGCGTGACCACCTTCACGAGCGCGGTCATCACCGCGTGTCCGCGCCCGCACAGCTCGGCGCACTGCCCGTGATAGAGGGGCCCCGCGCGCGGGGCCTTGAACCACGTGTGGGTCGTATATCCAGGAACCGCGTCGACCTTTCCGCCGAGCGAGGGCACCCACCAGGAATGGATCACGTCGGTGGACTGGATGTCCAGGACAACCGTCGTACCCGCGGGCACGACCATCTCCTGGTAGGAGTAGGGCAGCTTCGCGGTGAACGACCCGTTCACGCAGCCCGCCCCGTAGGTGTAGCGCCAGATGAACTGGCGGCCCTGCACGCAGATCGTCAGCTTCCTGCCGTCCGGCGGCGTGGGCTCGGTCAGCGAAGCCGACAGCACGAGCCCGCCGCGGTCGGAGTTCGGTGGGTTGATGATGCCGGGAAGCTTTGCGAACGTGATCACCGTGAGCACGAGCAGGATCAGTGCTGCCCCGAGGGTCCAGCCGATCTCGAGGCGGGTGTTGCCGTGGATCTGGGCCGCGACCGCTCCCTTCTTGGCTCGGAACTTGTAGAGCGAGTACACCAGTGCTCCCTCCACGATCACGAACACGACCGTGGCGATGTAGAGCGTGATCTTGTAGAGCGCGGCGATGTCGTCCGCGTTCGGCGAGCCGCCCGCCTTGGGGGTGATGAAGTTCGCGAGTGCGGTGGGCGCCAGGATCAGCCAGCCGAGCACGCACGCGCCGAGGAGAGGTAGGCCCAGCCGGCGTCGGCGTCGGCGTCGGCGTCGGGGCTTGGCGTCGGTCGCTGCGGATCGCAAGGCCGCGGCATTCTATCCAGGCGACAGGCCGACGTGACGCCACTTCCACCCGCGACGGGGTGTGTAGACGGCCGGATGGTCGCCGGGCGCCACCTATACTGAGCGCTCTTTGCGCGTTTCCAAGGGCATCAGAGCGACGGCTTGGTCCCTTGTCGTAATCGGGGCGGTGGGCCCTGCCCTGCGCCGGCGCGTGAAGCTTGCGCCGGCGGTGGTGCTCGGCGGTGCCGCACTGGCTCCCGTGGCCCTCTGCGTCGCGCTGCCGCGATCCCGGCCGCGCGACCTCGCGCTGTGCGCTCTGAACATGTGGGGATACCTGGCCGCCTACGAGATGCCCCACGACGATCCGGACCGGCATGCGGCCCGCGTCCGCGTTGGGTACCCGATCGTCCTGGACCGTGCGCTGGGTTTCGGGGTCCCGCCCACGGTACGCCTCCAGCAGGCGTTCGCCCGTCCCGGATCCGTCGGTCGCTTCGAACGCGTCCTGGCGTGGTGCCACTGGGTGTGGTTCATGGTCCCACACGGCAGCGTGGCCTACGTCCTGCTGCGCGACCCCGACCGGTTTCCCGCTGCGGCGGCGCGGATGTACGCCGTTTTCGACCTCGGCGCCGTGTGCTACTGGGTCATTCCGACCGCCCCTCCGTGGTGGGCCGCCGCCCGCGGAGAGCTCGACAGCCACGACACCGTCCGCGTGAGGCGGCTCATGATCGAGTACGGCGCCCAGTTCTGGGGCGACCGCTGGCCGCCCCTTTACCATGTTCTCGGAGGCAATCCGCTGGCTGCCATGCCGTCGCTACATTTCGCCACGTCGCTGATGGCCGCCCACCTGCTCGCAGAGGTGGGCCCGGTCGCGGGCGGCCTGGGCTGGACCTACGCGCTGATGCTCGCGCTCGCGCTGGTCTATCTCGGGGAGCACTACGCCGTGGACCTGCTTGGCGGCGCTGCGCTGACCGAGGCCGTTCGTGGGGGGGCCCACTGCGCGGCGCAGGCGACAGTCCCGCTCGCGCGGCTGCTGCAGGCGCTGCAAGTGCGCGCGGCGACCGCATAGGAACCGACGTGGCGCATCGGGTCGCCATCGAGCGCCAGCCGCCAATCGCCCACGAGGAGATGCCGCGCGTGCGGTTCACGCGCCGGCGTGTGCTGGCGTTCATGTTGTTCGTGGCCTGCGCCGTGGCTTTCCTCTACTTCGTCCTGCCGAAGCTGGTCGGCCTGCGGTCGACCTGGAATCAGCTCGTGCGAGGCGATGTGTGGTGGCTGGCGCTGGCGGCTGGGCTCGAGCTGTGCTCGTTCCTCGGTTACGTCGCGCTGTTCCGCGCCGTGTTCGTGCGCGGCGAGGGGCGGATCGACTGGCGCGAGAGCTATGAGATCACCATGGCGGGGCTGGCGGCGACCCGCCTGTTCGCCTCGGCCGGGGCGGGCGGGATCGCGCTCACAGCGTGGGCGCTACGGCGGTCCGGACTGGATGCCCGGGTGGCCGCCTGCCGGCTGATCGCGTTCACGGCGCTTCTCTACACGGTGTTCATGGCGACGCTGGTGATCGATGGGATCGGTCTGTACCTGGGCGTGATCCCCGGCGGGACGCCCTTTGCCATCACCATCGTGCCGGCGATCTTCGGGGCGGTGGTGATGGTGTTGTTCGCCGCCGTGTCCCTGCTGCCCGGGGACTTTGACCGGCTGGTCGCGCGGTGGACCCGGGGCGGGGGGCACCTCGGTCAGCTCGCCTCCCGTTTGGCGGCGGTCCCGGCGGCCGCGGCCAGCGGGGTGCGGACGGCGTTCATGCTGGTGCGCTCGCGCAATCCCCTGCTCCTCGGGGCGATCGGTTGGTGGGGGTTCGACATCGCGGTGCTATGGGCGTGCTTTCACGCCTTCGACGCGGCTCCTCCCATGGGCGTGATCGTGATGGCCTACTTCGTCGGGATGATCGGTAACGTGCTGCCGCTGCCCGGCGGTGTCGGAGGCGTCGAGGGAGCGATGCTCGGCGCCTTCTCGGCCTTCGGCGTGAGCGTCCAGGTCTCGCTCGTCGCCGTCCTCGCCTACCGGGCGCTCGCGTTCTGGCTGCCGACGCTACCGGGTGTGGTGGCGTACCTTCAGCTGCGGCGCACGGTGCACAGGTGGAGCGAGGAGCCGGCACGGGCGTTGAGCGGGGCGGGTTGAGCGACTGCCCTGGAGGCGTCGCTTGACCGAGCCCCTAAGCTATACTTTCTGAAGTGAACGAGCAGCCAATCCACAACGTGATCATCATCGGCAGCGGACCCGCCGGGTACACGGCGGCGCTGTACGCCGCGCGGGCCAACCTCGAGCCGCTCGTGATCGAAGGCTTCGCGTGGGGTGGTCTGCTTCAGCAGACCACCGACGTCGAGAACTATCCCGGCTTTCCCGGGGGCATCATGGGCCCGGAGATGATGCAGAACTTTCGTGATCAGGCGGAGCGGTTCGGGGCGCGGTTGGAGACCGACGACGTGACGCGCGTGGAGCTATCGTCCGACGGGCATCTGCACAAGGTCTGGATGGGCGACGAGTTGCACCTCGCCCGGTCGGTGATCCTGGCCATGGGAGCGCAGCATCGCAAGCTGGGGGTGCCGGGCGAGCAGGAGCTCGCCGGCCGTGGCGTGAGCTACTGCGCGACCTGCGATGCCGCCTTCTTCAAGGGCGTCCCGACGATGATCGTCGGCGGGGGCGACTCCGCGATGGAGGAGGCGATGTTCCTGGCCAAGTTCGCCTCTCGCGTGGTCGTGGTGCATCGACGCGAGGAGTTCCGCGCGTCGAAGATCATGTTGGAGCGTGCTCATGCCGTGGCGAACATCGAGTGGACGACGCCCTACGTGGTGCAGGAGCTGTCGGCGGGGGAGAACGGGTCGCTCGCCGTCGCGCGTCTGCACCACAGCGACGACGGCTCTCTGCAGGAGCTCCCGGTCGCCGGCGTGTTCGTGGCGATCGGCCACGAACCGCAATCCCAGCTGGTGCAGGGACAGCTCGAGACCGATCCGGCAGGCTACGTCGTCACCAAGGGCCGCTCGACCCTGACCGAGCTTCCGGGCGTGTTCGCGGCCGGGGACCTGGTCGATCATGTCTATCGTCAGGCGGTGACCGCGGCCGGGACCGGCTGTCAGGCGGCATTGGACGCCGAGTGGTACCTGCGCGACACGCCGTTCCCGTTGGCCGACTCGCCGGGCTGAGTCGCGGTCGCTCACCGTGTGGGCATCAGCGCGCGAAGCCATGCTCATCCGGGCGTCAGCGCGTTGATCCCGGTCATCGCCCGGCCGATGATCAGCTGCTGAATCTGCGAGGTTCCTTCGTACAGGGTGGTGACGCGGACGTCACGTAGGTGGCGCTCGACGGGATGATCGTCGACGTAGCCGGCCCCGCCATGGACCTGGATCGCGGTGTCAGCGCAGCGGACCGCGGCCTCGGTCGCGAAGAGCTTGGCGATCGAGGTCTCGGTGCTGTTTGGCCGGTCGCGATCTTTGAGGCATCCTGCGCGCCACACCAGCATCCGGGACGCGTCGGTGTCGAGCACCATGTTCGCGATCATCGCCTGTACGAGCTGGAAGCTCGCGATCGGGCGCCCGAACTGCTCGCGCTCCTTGGCGTACCGGATCGAGGCGTCGAGGCAGCCCTGGCAGATCCCGACGCATCCCGCGGCGACGCTGTAGCGTCCGGAGTCCAGCGCGCTCATCGCGATCTTGAATCCGTCCCCGACCGAGCCGAGGAGCGCGTCGGGGGGAACCTCGACATCGTCGAGGGCGATCGCGGCGGTGTCCGAGCCGTGCAGGCCCATCTTGTGCCGGATCTCCCGGGGCTGGAACCCGGGCTGGTCGGTGTCGACCAGGAAGCAGGCCAGACCCCGGTGACCCAACTCGGGATCGGTCTGGGCGAACACGAGCGCGAGCCGCGCATGGTTGCCCAGCGAGATGAACATCTTCGCCCCGTTGATCACCCAGCCGGCGTCGGTACGGCGCGCGCGCGTGCGCTGGTTGCCAGCGTCCGAGCCGGTGTCGGGCTCGGTCAGGGCGAAGCACCCGAGCCAGTCCCCCGAGCAGAGCTTCGGCAGGCAGCGCCGCTTCTGCGCGGCGGTGCCCCAGCGCAGGATCGTCGAGCAGACGAGCGAGGTCTGCACCGAGATCACCGTCCGCATCGCGGAGTCGGCGCGGCCGATCTCCTCGACCAGCAGGGCGTAGGTGAGATGATCGAGTCCCGCCCCGCCGTACTCGCGGGGAACGATCGCCCCGAGATATCCCTGTTGCGCGATCATCTCAACCAGTTCGAGGTCGAAGTGGTGGTTGCGGTCGTTTTCCCGCGCGCGGGCGACGATCTTGTGGTCGGAGAAGTCCCGGGCGGTCTCCCGGATCAGACGTTGCTCGTCGGTGAGGTCGAAGTCCACCGCCGTGACGCTACCTGAGCCCTTGGGCCAGCAAGCTGATCCGCATAACGATCTCGCTCAGCTCCGAGCCCGCAATCCGGAGCTCGTGCTCGAGATGCCGGATCGCCCGCTGGTCAGCGTGTTCCTGGTTCCCGAGCCGACCGGCGGCCCCCGCCCGACGGGGCGGGGGCCGGCTCTGGGCGTCGAACCCGGCGCGCTCGCCTACGAGGCGGCCGGCAGCGACGACAGCGTCGGCGGCGAGACGGTGATCGTCAGGCTGGGGGAGACACCGCCTTCGTTGTCCGGACCACCCGTCTCACGGACGCGGTAGACCTTCATTCCGGGAGTGCCGAACGTCCGGGTGAACGAGTAGCTGGACGTGCTGCCAAGCCTGCTCGTCGCGACGGTGAAGTAATCACCGTCCGGGCCCTGGCGCTGGAGCTCAATCGAGTGCCCGACCTTGGTCGGGGCGACGGTGCCGGTGAACGTCACCGAGCCGGCGACGGTCGAGGTCGTGCTGCTGGGCGTGATCGTGACGGAGTCACGGACGCCGAGGAACAGCTGGCGGGTGTGCTGTCCACTCGCGGTCCTGACCGAGTAGACCGTGTTGTTCGCCGGCTGGACAGTGAACGTGTAGTTCCCGCTCGCGTCGGTGGTGCCGTTCTGGGCGACCGTGAACACGCGGCTGTTGAACGCGCGCTGAAACAGCGTCACGGCAACGTTTGAGTTGCTCTGTGTGGCGCTCGCCGCCAGCGTACCGGTGAGCATGTCGCCCTGTCCGACCGTGATCGGGTTGGCCGAGGCGTTCAATGTGAAAGCGGGGTTCTGGTTTTGGGAGACCGCGATCGAGACCTCGTCCGAGACTCCGGCGAGGTTGCGCCGGTCACCGGGGAAGACGACCCGTAGCGTGTAGTCGCGGGCGATCCGCGACCGTTCGACGAAGCGGTAGTTCGAGGACGCGTCTAGGCGCGTGGTGCCAACCACACGGAAGTCGTTGCGCGCGCCGCCGATCTGCCGTTCGAGGAGCACCCGCTCAGATGCGTGGTTCGGCGCGACCTGACCGACGATCGCCACGTTTTGATTGGTGAACGCGGTGGTTGGTGCGTTGATCGTCACCCGCGCGTGCACGCGCTCGAACACGGTACGGCTGTGGTCGCGGCCGAGCGGCGTGGCGTCGGTCGTGACGAAGAACGAGCGATTGGAGTCAACGACTCCCGCCGGACGGATGAACTCGTAGAAGCCGCCCGTCAGCGTCGTGGTACGCTGGACAATCGTGTAGCCGCGCTGCGAGCCGGCGATGTGGTGATAAAGGTTCACCTGCTGCCCGGCGTTGGTGTTGCCGGTGGTCCGGCCGTAGATCAGGATCGAGTCACCGTCGACAATCGGGTTCTCAGTCACCCGGATCGTGAGGCCGCGGTTGTGGTGTGGATGATGGATGTGCCGTGCGAGACTGACCGCCGGAGCGACAGCGAACGCAGACGTCGCTAGGAGCGACACGGGCACAGCAAGGGGTAGGCGCATAGTGCCTTCCTTTCCTGCTTTTCAGTAGTGGCGCCTTCCACCCGATCCAAGATCCCTCCGGGGCGGTTGGCCGTGTTAGTGATCAGAACACGTTCATGGGCGTCAAAGTTTCGGACCGCGGGTACACTGCCTGTGGTGATCCCCTTTGTCGTCGTGCTGCTGATCGGAGCCGTGACGTTGGGGGTCTGGCTGTGGCTGTTGGGCAGGTATTACCCTGGACGACGGGCACGGGGAAAAGCCCCCGACAGTATCGAGGACGTGGAGATGCGCGTGACGCAGGACGACGAGGATGAGCGGCACCGTCGGGAGCAGCCGTCCGCGCAGCGAGAGCTCGACGAACTGCTCCAGGCGACGAACGCCCGCCGACGGGCCCGCGGGCTTCCCGAGCGAACGCGTGCGCAAGCCCAGCGCGAGTTCGGCCCCGATCCGGCGTCCGGAAGCTGATCGCCGCCTCTCAAGGGGTGGCGAAGCGAGGAAAGCCCCGCTGGCCCGCTGCCTGATCATCGGCTGCGGCTGCCGAGGACGCTCATTGGCGCAGGAGCTGAGCCGGCAGGGTCACGTGGTGCGGGGAACGACGCGAGACCCGAGCCGGGGAGAGCTGATCCGAGCCGCCGGTGCCGAGCCGTTGGTCGCCGATCCGGACCGGATCGCCACGCTCGTGGGCGCCTTTGAACACGTGAGCGTGGCGTGTGTGTTGCTCGGCTCAGCGGTGGGCTCGCCAACTCACTTGGCGTCGCTGCACGGCACGCGGCTGGAGATGCTGCTGGCGCGTCTGCTCGACACCACGGTGCGGGGGATCGTCTACGAGCGGTCGGGAAGCGTCGATCCGGTGCTGCTGAGGGGTGGCGCCAAGCTTGTTCAACTGGCCTGCGAGCGGTCGCGGATCCCCTACGCGCTCCTGGAAGCGGATCCTCTGGTCCCTGCGTCGTGGCTCGAGGCGGCCGTCAAAGCGGTTGGGCAGGTTCTCCAGGTTCCGTCTTCACCGCGCTAGACTCGCCCCGACGGCTAAATAGGCAAAAGACGACTGGAATTCTCGATCCACGATCCAAGGAGAGAAACGTGTCTGAGTATGCAAAGGACGTACTTGTCGAGCCGGAATGGCTCGAACAGCATCTGGACGATGACTCGATTCGGATCGTCGAAGTCGACGAGAAGCCGGCTCTCTACCGTGAGGCCCATATTCCGGGAGCGATCGGCTTCGATTGGCAGGCGGACCTTCAGGATCAGGTCCAGCGTGACTTTCTCGGGCCGGAGGCGTTCGGCGAGCTGTTCGGTCGGCATGGCGTCTCCAGCGACCACCAGGTGATCCTGTACGGCGATCGCAACAACTGGTTCGCGGCCTACACGTACTGGTACCTGAAGTACTACGGGCACGACAACGTGAAGCTGATGAACGGCCCCCGCGAGAAGTGGATCGCCGAGGACCGGCCGACCACGACCGACGCCCCGGGGCATCCGGCGGCCTCCTTCACCGCCCAGTCCGGCGATGACTCGATCCGCGCGCGGCGCGACGAGGTGCTCGCGGCGCTCGACGCCGGGACCCGGCTCGTGGACGTGCGCTCGCCGCAGGAGTTCTCGGGCGAGCTCATCGCGATGGCCGGCTACGAGCAGGAGGGCGCCCAGCGCGCCGGCCACATCCCCGGCGCGGCCTCGGTCCCGTGGGCCCAGGCGGTGCAGGAGGA
>JBPCPO010000048.1:0-25209 GCA_050999075.1 Solirubrobacteraceae bacterium | reverse complement strand
CGGCCTGGCGTACGCGCTTGCGCAGCGTCTCTACCGGCAAGCCGATGTCCCGCGCGATGTGCGTCACCGGTCGACCGGACTCGAGCGCCAGTCGGACGCCACGCTCGATCAGCTCCTCTGGGTACTTTCTGGCTCTGGGCATGAACTTGCAGTTCCTTGCTCGAGGACCAAATCCTCGTTTCAGAGCCTCCGCGAAATCCAGGCCAGCTCACTCACGACCCTCGCCTACCCAACCCCCAGTGCCGCACCCCACCGCCCAGAGCCCACAAGACACCCCACACGACATCACCCAGCGCTCCACAACCCCGAACGCACCATCGCAGCAACCGGCCCCGCCGTACTCACTGCTTAGGTCAGAGCGCGAGCATTCGCCGGTGGTCGAGATCACCGGCCGGGTGGATCTGTCCGCATGGTCTGATGGATCGAGGCTGATCGCCCGGCGCACCAAGCTCCGCGAGGGCGACCAGCAGTCCTTCGCTGACCACGACGGGTACCGGCTCGCCATGTTTATCACCGACCAGCCCGGCCTAGACGTCGCGCAGCTCGATCTCACCCATCGCGCTCACGCGCGCGTGGAGGACCGCATCCGCGAGAGCAAGGACTGCGGCCTGCGTAACCTCCCGTTCCGCGAGTTCGCTCACAACCAGGCATGGCTGTGGCTCGTGATACTCACCAAGACCTCGTCGCGTGGACCAAGCAGCTCTGCCTGACCGACACCGCATGCCGCTGGGAGCTCAAACGACTGCGCTACCCGGCTGCTCCACCAATCCGGACGGATCGCCCGACACGCCCGACAGACGATCCTGCGGCTCTCCAAGGACTGGGCCTGCGCAGAAGCGCTCGCCGCCGCGTTTCGCCAAGCTGCAAGCACTCCCAGCCCGCGCCGGCTGAACGCCACGCGGCGTTCGCCGCGGAGCTCCCTGAGGACCAAACCAGGCTCCACCACGAGCGTCAGCCTGCCCACAAACAACCGTCGACCACCCGCCGGCACCCAAGCGGGCCGCACGCACCCCCCGAAGCCGTTTGAGCCGCCCCGCGCCTCCGATGTGACCAAAACCCTTCGCGGAGCGCCCCAACCAAGCCGCGCCGCGCTTACTGCACGCGCCCCCGATCACGACGCTATTGCACGATCGAGGCCAGGCCGGGTTGCGCGACGTCGAGTTCTCCGAGCACGCGCCGTATTGGTGTGCTGTGGGCCGACGTGGGCCCTGTTAGACTGACCTCTAATTCGGTGCTTTGAAGGGGGTCCCGATCGTGCGATTCAATGGATATCGAGGGAAGGAACAGGGCACGGGCCGCTGGTCGCGGGTTTGGACGGCTTGCCGACTTCTCCTCGGTGCGTCGGTGGGTGCGTCGGTCGTTCTGAGCTTATTGCTGTTGGCGGGTCCGTCGCAGGCGACTCCTGCCGGTGTTCAGCTCACGACCCCCACAGCGACCCCGCCGACCACGACGACCCCCCCGACCACGATGACGCCAACGACCACGACGACGCCGCCGACCACGACCACGACGACGCCGACCACGACGACGACGACGCCGCCGACCACGACGACGACGCCGACCACGACGACGACGACACCGCCGACCACGACGACGACGACACCGCCGACCACGACGACGCCGACCACGACGACGACGACACCGCCGACCACGACGGCCAAAACCACGACCGCGACGCCGACCACGACTACATCGCAACCGACGGTCCTCTCGCTGACGCTATCCCCGTCAACGATCGTCGCCAACGGCACCTCCACCACCACTGCGATCGCGACGGTCACCGACTCCGGCGGCGGTCACCCATCCGGTCGGGTGGTTTCCTTCTCTTCCAGCGATCCCGCTGAAGAGATCGGCCCGACCACCGACCTACGTGACGGAACGTATACAGCGACGATCACCAGCTCCACCGCGGTTGGACCCGCCACGATTACTGCCGTCGCCGACTCCGTTGTCGGCACCGCAACCCTGACCCAGACCGCCAACACGGGCAACGCAACCACAACGTTCCTCTCTGCGGCGCCGACCGCTCGGGTCACCAACCAGAGCGTGTTCTTGGTCGCTTTCGTCGCATCGACCCCAGGCGCCGCCGCGCCGTCGGGAGCCATCACGTTCTTCAATGGCCCGACTCCCATCCCTGGATGCGTCAACGAGCCCCTGGACTCCAACCAGAGCGCCACTTGCAAGACATCGTTTGCGGCGTCCGATTCCCCTGTTCCGGTCAAGGCGGTCTTCACTCCGGCCAGCGGCGCGAGCGTCGCTGCCTCGCAGAGCGCGCTCGACGATCTCATCGTCGGGCGGGACTCCGCCTCGACCGCCGTCGACGTGTCGAACCCAACCATCATCGTCGGCGCGAACGCGACCTACACGGCCACCGTTACTCCGAACCCGAGGAACCCCGGACCCATCGAACCCTCAGGATCGGTGGAGTTCCTGGACGGCGGCAAGCCGATCGCCTCCTGTGTCAAGCAGGCGCTGGTCCAGGGAAAGTTCGCCCGCGCGATGTGCACGGTCCGCTACCGCCAGCAGGGTACGCATGACATCACCGCGACCTATCAAGGCGACGCTAACTTCGCCCCCTCCGCTGCGTCAGCGGTACAGCCGGTGCACGTGCGCAAACAGAGCCCCAAGGTGCGCGGCACGGTCATCTCCACGATGCAGTGGACCTTCTTCCACACCCCGTCGTACACGAAGGTCCTCGCTCTGTTGGTCAACCACGCGCCCGTCGGGGGCAGGGTTCTGGTCACCTGTCAGGGCCGCGGCTGCCCGTTTGCCAAGCTTGCGACCGCTGTCACCGCCGTCACCCGGCGCTGCGCACCCCACGGAAAGCACGGGAGCCGGACGTGTGCCACGCGGCGGCCCCGCACGGTCAACCTCCTCTCTCGCTTCCGCGACCATCGTCTCCGCCCCGGCGCCAGGTTCATCGTCGAGCTCATCCGCCCCGGGTCGATCGGCAAGCACTACCATTTCGCGATTCTTGCCGGCCGCGCACCGCGCGTCGAGATCCGGTGCCTGGCTCCGGGTCGCAGCCGTCCGGGCGTGGGTTGCTGACGAACAGCCTTCATAGCGAGCATCACGCAGGTCGTATGATCCGCAAGCAGGGCAAACCGCAGAGGAAAGGAGATAGCGTGGAAGCAGGATCGAGATTTGGCGGCAACTTCGCGGGCGCGCGGCTGCGTTTGTCTCAAGAGCCTCTCGCGCGACGGCGAGTGTTGATCGGCGTCGGTGCCGCAATCGTGGCCTTCGGGATCGCGTTTGCCGTGGGCGCGGTAACTCGTTCCGGGACGTCGTCCCCCCTCCGGCTGACTCCGGCTCAGACGTCAACTCACGGAAGTCTCGTGTCCGTCGCGCCGGTCCAAGCGATTCCGGCTCTGAAGCTCCAGCCGAAGCGGCTTCCCGTGTCGGCAGGAGCCGCACCGGCACCGGCGACCACCGGTGGGGCGGCTGCCCCACCGGTGGTGGCTCCTGCGGTGGCGCCTGCTTCCCGCGCCGTTTTTGGCGGCGGATCCCGCTCGGGAGCGGTTGCCAGTTCGCCGACTCCCGCTCCCGCGCCGACGCCCGCACCAAGTCCCGCACCCGCGCCAAGTCCCGCGCCCGCCCCCGTGGTCCACAGCGGAGGTTCCGGCCCCAGCCCTGCTGGCGGCACGGGTAGCACCAGCGGGGGAGCCACCGGCACGGGCATCAGCAACGGTGCCGACAACTCCGGCGGCGGCGGTGTCGGCACCAACAGCGGCTCCGGCTGACCCCTGCCGCGTCTCAGCTGATGGGATAGCCGAGCCGGCTCAGCTGCGCGAAGCCCGAGTTCAGGACATGGATTGCCCGCATCACGGATGCGCCGGCGGCGCTGTACGAGCGGGAATCGTTGCGCATGGCGGCGCGTCCCAGCGTTAGGTAAGCGTCGCCGACCTTGCGCAGGGCGGAAACGAGCGCTGAGTTCGCCGCACTCGCGGAGCCGGCATTTAGACGCGCAAGCGCCGAGGCGGCCTGTTCGTGCGCAGCGTAGAGCGCCATTGCGCCGGTCGCCTGGCCATGAGCGTCGTGTGCCCGGCTCAGCTGCGCTCCGGCGAGCGAGCGGGCGGCATTGAGCTTGCTGACCGCGGTACTGAGCCCCGTGGCGTAGCTCGGGCTCGGACCCGGTGGGAGCTTGCCCGATGACAGCCTCAGCGTCTGAAGAATCCGTTCGCAGCTGCTCGTGAAGCTGGGACTCGGCCGGGGCATTAGGCACACGCCGAGGATCGTGCCGACCCCTGTCGGAAGGGCGTACACCGACTCGAACACGCGCGTCCCGCGCGGCGACAGATCCGGATATCGGTAGAAGCTAGTCGGGCCCAGGGTGACGATCTGCGGAGTGGGAGCCCGCGGCAACGCAGCCAGCAGGCTCTTGGGCAGAAGCCCCTGACTTGGTCCTGCGCTTCGTCCGACTATGAGGCTTCCAGCGGCTGGCGCCGTCGGCGTCAAGGCGATCTCGTCGCTGAGACCGAGCCTCGGAGTTGCCGGGGGAGCCTGCCGGCGCCAGCCGGACGGAAACGAGACCTGGAGCAATCCCGCAGAGGCGTGCTGTCCGGGGGCGGGGGGCGACTCGTGTCCGGTGGTCGCCGAGGCGAGCGTGAAACCGAGCACGGCGGCAACCAGGATGCCTGCGAACATCAGCATCAGCGGTAGCTGCGGGAGCGTGTCGGGCCGACCCCGCTGCACGGGACGTGTAACCCCGAATGATGCCGGTGCCTGCCCTCCGGAGATGGTCAGGACTGGCCCGTATCGCTCCCCGACCCCGCGGAGGATCCAGGCATCGCGCCACTGGCTGTAACGAAACAGCGGTTGCAGGCACGAGAGGACGGGCGCGGGCAACTGGTGGCGCCGACGCGGAGCGTTGGCCTCACTGCGCTGTCGATTGATGAGCCAGTTCGGGAGCATGTCGAGCTTCAAACTCTAGAGGGAAGGCGCCTACCCCAAGAAGCCGCGAAATCGTCCGCGCAACCTCGCGAGAAAACCGCAACTTCGGCGCTCAACGTCGTTTAGAACCTTGATGCGCTCCGGAGCAACTCCTGCGCGCCGTCGGGCGGGCGCCGAATTCGAACCGATCCTTGCAGCGGACCCGAACAAGATGTGGTAGAAGTGTCGTTGCTGACGGGCGGGCACGTCCCGTGCTGCTGGTCGGTGCGCAGGGAGTCGTTCAGAGCGAAAGTCTCACGAGCCTATTGAAAGGGGTTCATCTTGACGGTATTTAGGTTTACGCGAGCGCCAGGTGTGCGCTTGCTCGTGTCGCTTGTCGCGATGGCGGTTCCGCTGATCGTGACGGGTTCGGCGCAGGCGGCGTTGGCGGGTGCGAACCCGCTGACGACGACGTCGCGGCCGGATCTGGTCAGCGCGACGATTACGGGCGCCAGCACGGCGCAGTTCTGCTTTGACAAGGCGCTGTTCCAGGTGCCCAGCCAGTCGTCGTTAAGCCTCGGCGGCTACCGGTCGGACAACTTCCTGACCTCGGTCAACCCGACGATCCTCGACACAAAGAACAACAAGTGCGTCGACGCGACGTTCCCCACCTCGATCAACGACACGGGCGATCTGCCGCAGTTCACCTTTGGCCAGGCGGCCGAGGGCGCAGCGCTCATCCAGTCGGGCACGGCGACGCTCGGCAACCGCGCCGACTCGGTCGCGCTCACGGGGTCTAACACCAACAACGGGACGGCGGGTCACACGACCGCGCCCGACCTGACGGGCGTGCAGGTCGACAACGTGAATACGGGCAACACGCTCGACTTCATCTACGACCAGAACGTCCAGATCACGTCGCTCGACTCGACCAAGTTCACGGGCTACCGCCAGGACGGCACCCCGTTTGGTCCCGTGAGCGGCGTCGTGGCCGGCGGCAACGTGGTCAAGGTCACGTTCGCCGGGAGCCTGACTTCGGGTACGGGCAGTCCGCCCGTGATTGGAGTCTCCGAGGCTGGCGCGGTTGCCAGCCAGAACAGTGGGACCACTGGTCGCTCGGTGAGCACCGATGACGCCGCTGCGGTTGCCAACTCGGCGGGAGCGACGACAACGCTGCCCGACCTGCAGTCGGCGACGCTGGCGACCAACGGCACGTTCGTCGATTACCAGTTCGACAAGCCGCTGGCGCAGCAGCCACTGAACAACACGTTCCCGTCCGGTCCTCCCGCGCCCACGAGTGGTGCCAGGGCGCCGACCGCGCTCGGTAACTTCGAGGTGTACGCCTCGGACTCCCAGTTCGACAATCCGTCGTGCGTCGAGTCCCAGACGTCGTTCCAGGTGACCACCACGGCCCCGGTGCCTGCGTGCGCGGCGAACCCGCAGCTGCCCAACAACGTCGTACGGGCGTTCTACAGCCCGACGCTGGGCGGCCTGAACTCGCAGAACTTCTACGAGTACTACGTCAAGGCAGCCGTCACCCCCGGTGCGGTACAGACGCCCGCGCTGAGGGGCAACGGCTACGGCGAAGCCCCGGTCGGCGACAACCAAGGGGCCAAGGCGCAGGGTTTCACCACCGGCCCGGACGCGTTCCGGGTAACGCTCAACTCGACCACGAACACCGCGGCCGTGCTGTTCGACCAGCGGGTGTTCGGAGCCACTCCGAGCTCGTTCGTGCTGCTGGATGCCAACGGCACGCCGGTTCCGGGCGGTGTCGGCCAGCAGGCCGGTCCCCCCGCTTCGCCGGGTACAACACCGAGCCCGTACGTGATCACGGTGTCGTTCTCGGGCGTCGCGGTCGCCAGCGCCCGCGCGCTGGAGATCAAGGGTCCGCTCCCGACACCGTCCGGCAGCGCCGCGGCGCTGACGGGGCTGCAGATCGGCGTCACACCGCCGCCGACGGTCCCACCGGACGACGTGAACGTTCAGCAGATCGTCCAGCCCACCGGCTCGGCGGCAGCGAACATCCACTTCGTGCGAGTGGCGGTGAAGAAGGCTCACAAGACCCCCAAGAAGCACAGCCGTACCAAGCATCACAGCAAGAAGCACCACGGCAACAAGCACCACTAGGCAGTAGCCAAGTCGGGTTTGGCTCCCGTCCGCTCTCACCGGGCGGACGGGAACTGGCCCACAGGACGAACCCCTTGCGACCGCCGCGAGCCCTTGGCTTGCGGCGGTCGTCGTTCGAGCAGAGCGGTGGGCGCAACTAGTGCTCGCCCGATGCGTTCATACTCGAACGTGATGCGTCGCCGTTACTTTCAGCAGACCCGTATGTGCCTTAAGGCGCTCACGTGCGTCGCCGCCTTGGGGCTCGTCGGAGCGCAGGCTCCCGCCGCAGCGCCGGCTCCCGCACGGGCCCTGACTGGCACCGGTGCCGCCGGCGGACTGACGGCCCACGCCCGCCCCGCGGGTCCGACCCTCATTCGCGCCGTCCCCCCGCCGGCACTCGGTGCTCGGTCAGGAACGCGGGGTGCCGGCTTGGCCGCTGCCAAGCCGCAGCCAACCTACATCACCCCGCAGGAGATCCACACCGCCTATGGGCTGCCTGACACCGGCCCGAGCCGCGAGACGATCGCGATCGTGGTCCCGTATGACCATCCCCGCACCGACCCGGACCTCTCCGCCGATGCCCGTCACTTCGGCCTTCCGGATTGCACGAGACGCAGCGGCTGCTTTCGCACCCTGAATCAGCAGGGAGCGCGCGCGCCGCTGCCGATCCCCGATCCCACCGGCGGGACCTGGACGCTCGAGGCTGATCTTGGGACCCAGGTGGCGCACGCGGTGTGTCACAACTGCTCGATCCTGCTCGTGGAGGCGAGCTCGGACCAGGGCGGCGACCTGTCGGCGGCCGTCGCGGCGGCGGCCCACGCCGGCGCCCAGGTCATCGAGACGAGCTTCACCCTTCCCGAGCAGAACAATGACCCCCAGTTGGCCGCCGACTACTCCCACTCGGGGAGCACCGTGGTGTCCGCGGTCGGCGACGGGGGCTATACCCAGGAGGTGAACTTTCCCTCCGTGGTCCCCGACGTCGTCGCGGTCGGTGGCACCCAGCTGCGGCTGGCGCGCTCGGGCGTCCTTTCGAGCGAGAGCGCCTGGAGCATGACCACGAGCGGGTGCAGCATGGTGTTCGCCGCTCCGCTCTGGCAGGCCCCGTTCGCCAAGCGCGTCGGCTGCCTCGGCATGCGCTCGGTGGCCGACATCGCGGCCGTCGCGAGTCCGGGAACCCTCGTTCACGCCGGCGACATCCCGGAAGCCGGCGGTCCCTGGTACGAGGCGGGAGGAACGAGCCTGGCGGCACCCATCGTCGCCGGCACGCTCGCGCTGGCCGGCGCGCACGACCCGCTGCCCGCCGTGCAGATGCTCTATCAGCGCGCCCAGGCGGTGCCGGGGGCGCTGCGCGACATCACGACGGGGAGCGACAGCTTTGACTGCAACACGCAGCCGATCTGCGGCGCGAGCCGTGGCTTCGACGGACCCACCGGCCTGGGAGCGCCGGACGGTCTACGGGCGTTCGGGGGGCTGGACTTGCGCCATCTGGGAGTCCAAGTGCTGCCCGGCCGGGGTCCACTGCGCCCGAACGGGAGCGGACAGCTGCGGTTTACGGTGCGCAACGCCAATTCGTTCCCGGTCGCCGCGTCACTGGAGCTGCGCCTGACCGGCCGTCCGCCTCGCGGGCACACCGCGCGCTTCCTGGACATCGCCACGAGCAGCCCCCTGAACCTGGTCGCCGCCTCCAGCCAGACCGCCTCGTTGGTGATCGCGCGCCGCTACCGCGGGATGCTGCGGCATTCGCACACGGTGCCCGTGCTCGTGGTCCTGACCGTGTCCGACGGCGCCGGGCACCACGCGAGCCTAACCGACAGACTCTCGCTGTACGGACCGTAGTCGAGTGCGACATTGGCGCACATCTTGCACCGAGTCACTGTACGTGAGCTGCGACAGAACCTGAGTGTTCATCTGCGACGCGTCGAACGGGGAGAGACGCTCGAGGTGACCCGGCGTGGAGAGCCGGTCGCCCTCCTCGCTCCCCGGACCGATCGGCTGACCGATGTCGAACGACTTGTCCTAGATTTCGGCGCGACCCGCCCAACGGGTCGGCTCGAAGACTTGCCAGAGCCGCTTGCACCCCCGTGCAGCAAGTTGCCGAGCCAGCGCCTCCGGGAAGCGCGGGAAGAGCGGCTGGACCACGATTGATCGCTACCTCGACTCGTCGGCGCTCGTCAAGCTTGTCATCGCCGAGCGTGAGACAAAGGCGCTGATCTCGGCTCGGGAGAACTGGGACGAACGGGCGTCGAGTCGGCTGGCGCAGATCGAGGTGATCCGCGCGGTTGCCCCCGGAGGGGCAGGAAGCGGTCCGCCGGCCCCGACAGGTGCTCTTCATTCTCAGCCTCACTCCGATTCACGACGGCGTGGTGGGCTTGGCGGAAAGCGTAGGACAGGCCCAGTTGCGCTCGCTCGACGCCATTCACATCGCGACTGCAATCCTGCTGGGAATGCTCTTCGCGTATGACGGGCGGTTGCTGTTCGGGGCAGCGGCCGCCGGACTTCCGACGACCGCGCCCTCGTAGCCGCCGCCCCTGGCTCGCCCGACCCTGTCCGCGCCGCGCCGTCAGTCCTCGTAGCCGATGAACACCAGCTCGCACGCGGCGCTGGCGCCGAGCTCGATCCGCCGTGAGGGCTCCGGGAGGTCGAACGTCACGTAGCGCGGTTGCCGTCCGGCATCGTCGTCGCGCGCCGGCTCGTCACCGCGCCCGTGTGCCCGGGCCAGCAGTGGCGCCGCCATCCCCTCCGCTCGCGCGCGCAGCGCGAGCGGACCCCCAGCTCCGGTCGCACCGACAACGATCCGCTGCGTGGGGTGGGAGAGCGAGACCCACAGGGGGGTCTCGGGCCCGGGCAGCCGCACGGTTCCCCAGCGCGTGACCGAGGCCCCGGGGCTCTGCACCGTCTCGACCGTCCACGGGCGCAGGAACGACGGGCGGCGCGCGACCGGCACCGGCGACAGGATCAGGTCGAGCCATCGCCGCGACCACGCGGGCGCGAGATCGGGCCGCCAGCGCTCGAGCTCCCGCGCGAGCACCAGCTCCTCGGCGTGGATCGGGCGCTCGGCGAACAGGAGCGGGTCGTAGCTCGACGCGAGCACGTGGGAAGACAGATCCCCGAACACGAGCTCGAACTCGTGGAAGCTGACCCCGCGGCCCCAGCGCACGATCGCCTGCAACGCGGCCTCGTGACCGCGCGCGACGGCGCCGTCGATGGCGGCGAGGAAATCCTCCCGGCCCGAGCGCCGGAAGTACTGCAGCGCGAGCTCGTCGGGCAGGAGGTGGAAGAACGGCATCTGCGCGGTGTGATGGTCAAACGCCGTCAGGCGGTTGGGGGTCTCGCAGACGACGATCACGCCGTCGGGCTTGACCACCTCTCGCGCCAGCCGCAGGACCGACAGGCGCTCCTCCAGGGTCAGGTGCTCGAGCACCGCGTAGCAGAGGAACACGTCGATCTGTCCCCGCCGCGCCGCCACCGCGTCGACGATGCCGTCCAGGGAGTGAAGCTCGAGCTCGACGTTGGCAATGCCCCGGGCTCTGAGGGCGCAGCGCCCGTACTCGATCACCTCGGGATCCACGTCGACCCCGATCAGGCGCCCCGCCCGGGCCGCGAACGCGCAGCTCACGGGAGCGTTGCCGCAGCCGTACTCGAGCACCGTCTTGCCGGTCAGGCTGACCGTCTGCTCGATCCACGGGATCAGGTGCCCGGCGGCGCGCACGCGCCGGCTCTCCCAGCTGTTGGGTTCCTCGGCCGCGGGCACGACGGGCCCCGGCACCACGTCCCCAGGAGCGGACTCCTCGGTCATCGCGCGCGATGATCCGCGGAGCGCAGCAACCGCTCCACCTCGGCCTCGAGCTGACCGACCCGTATCTCGGCGGCCTGCCGGCGCTCCTGCGCCGCCGCCAAGGCGCCGTGCAGCTCGGCGGCGCGCGCTGCCGTCTCGGCGTGGCGGTGGCGTTCCTGCGCCAGCTGCACCCCCAGTCGCTCGGCGCCCGGCGTCACGCCCGCGAGCGCGGCGGCCGCGGCCGACTGGGCCTGGCCCAGGAAGCCACGGGCCAGGCGCGCGTTCTCCCGATGAAGAGCGCGGTTGGCCTGCTCGAGATCGAGCGCATAGCGGTTGAACACCGGCGCGGCGCTGAGGTGCATCAGTCCGTGGTCGGCGTGCAGCTCGCCGGCGTCGAAGTTGACGCAGAACAGGAAGTGGTTGGCCGACTCCGGCTCGAGCCGATCGCCGAGCGCCAGCGAGACGTCGGTGTCCCGCGCCTGAGGTGGGCAGATCAGCGATCCCTCGGCGAGGAACTGGGGCACGAGCACGGTGCTCGGGAACCCCGCGAACGCGGCCAATGCCTCGTCGTAGCCGAAGTCCGTGCGGTGAAACGCGTTGCGCTCGCCGAACAACCGACTGTTGGGGACCGAGGCGATGATCCGCAGCCCTCGTTCGGCGCGCTGGCGCAGCAGCCCGAGCGCGCGATCGATCCGATCGAGGTGCTCGAGGCCCTCGAAGCAGACGGCGACGTCGAAGCGCTCGCCGAGCTCTCCCTCCAGGAAGGCGATCGCGTCGGCGCACTCGAAGCTCGTGTTGGCGGCCCGGTGGCCAACCCCGGCCACGGCGGCATCGATCGAGGCGGCATCGTTGTCGACTCCGACCACCGTCTGCGCCCCCGCGGCGACGATCTCGCTGCCGTACCCGCTGCCGCAGCACAGATCGACCACGCGGCGTCCGGCGCACAGCCCCGCCGCATACTGATAGCGGTGGCGGTGCTCGCACGCGAGCAGCGTGTCCGCGCGAGCGGCCTCCAGCGTCAGGCGCTCGACGACGTCCATCGAAGCGCATTCTCGCGGATGTGCGCCTCGATCTCCTCCCGCAGGCGCTCGCGGCGCGGAGCGCCGATCTCGGCCAGCATCGAATCGGGCCGCACCCGGTAGCGAAGCAGCCGCTCGGGGATCACGACGCCGAAATGGCCGGCGCGGGCGAGTTCGCGGTACAGGTGCCAGTCCTCGAAGCTCGTGAGCTCCTCGCTGTAGGCAAACCCGGACCGCAGCAGCCGTCGGCGGATCACCGCGGCGGCATCCCCGGCGAAGTTCTCCCCGGTCATCGCCTCGGCGTGGTTTCCGAGCGGCTGGTAGCCGAGATCCAGGCCCTCCAGTGGCGTTCCGTGCTCGTCCACGTAGCGTGACCACGTGGTTGCGTAGGCGACCTCGGGGCGCGCCTCGAGCACCTCGACGCAGCGCTGCACGAACTCCGGCTCGATGGTGTTGTCGGCGTCGAGCGGGAGCACGTAGCGCCCGCGGCTCTGCGCGACGCCGTAGTTGCGGGCCGCACCGAGCCCCGCGTTCATCTGCGAGACGACGATGATCGGCCGGCTCGCGCAGAGCTCGGCCACGATCCAGTCCGCCTCCTCGAAGGACCCGTCGTTGACGAGCACGATCTCGATCCGCGCGTAGCTCTGAGCCAGCAGCGAGTCGATCGTCTCCGCGACGAACCGGGAGGCGCGGTAGTAGGGCACGATCGCCGACACCAGGGGTGAGTCCTGGCCGGCCCGGAGCTCGCCGATTGGGCTGTCGAGCCGGCCGCGCCCGCGGGCGCGCCGGCCGTTTGCGCCCGCCCCGCTGCGTGGTTGCACCTGTGCCAGGGCCCGGTAGCCGTCGAGGATCGCCCCCTCGTCGCTGAGCGCTCTGGCGTGTGCGCTTGGCGCACCGCTGCGCACGAGGGCCGCGACGGCCTGGGGGTCGTCGAGCAGTGAGCGCAGGGCCTGCGCGATGGCGGGAGCGTCGCAGCCCCTCGCCAGCCAGCCGCTGACCCCGGGGACCACGAGCTCGACCAGCCCCCCGACCGGCGTCGCGAGCACGGGACGACCGAGATGCAGCGCCTCGAGGGCGGCGTAGGGCCAGCACTCCCACAGCGAGGGCATCACGACCACGTCGTGAGCGCAGATCGCGCTCGCTACGGCTTCGCGCGACCCCGGCTCGATCAGTGTCACGCGGCTGTCGCCGGTGATCGCCAGCTCGAGCGTCTCCCGCACCGAGACTCCGAGCGGCCCGGTGTCGGTGTCGCTGCCTAGCAGCGTGAGTCGGAACTCGTCGCCCGGCAGTCCGGTGGCTGCGCGCACGAGCCCCGCGACGCCCTTGCGGCGCTCCAGGCGACCGGCGTAGAGCACCCGCAGCGGCGGCTGCACACTGAAGCCGGCGTCTGCCCCCGTGGCGGAGACGGGGCCGCGGTAGGGATAGCGGATGCGCACCGCCGGGGCGAGCGCCCGCGTCCCGTAGAAGCGCTCGTAGGTCCCCAGCACGTCGCCGCCCTGCCAGATCAGGCGGTCGGCGTGGGCGAGAGTGAAGCGCTCCATCGCATACAGGGCGTGGACGCGCTGGTCGCCGGGCGAGTGGCCGTTGAGGATCGCGCAGATCTCGCTGCTGGTGTGGACGCGGACGCAGATGCACGTTCGGGTCAGGAACCGGTCGAGCGCCTGTGCGGCCTGCAGGGTCACGAACGCCTCGGCCGCGTAGTCGCCGAACTCGAGCACGTCGGGTCCACCGTCGGGGTAGAGCTCGCGCAGCCGCTCGTACACCCGTGCGCTGTACAGGTGAGCGAAGGTGCTCCACGGCCCCGCCTCGTCGAGCGTCGGCTCGGGCACGAACTCGACGCGCACGCCTCGCGGTGCAAGCCGATGATCACCGACGCTCAGCGCCCTCAGGTAGGCGGCGCGGTGGGTCGAGCTGGTGAGCAGTGTCACCTCGGCGCACTCGGACAGCAGCGTCGCGGTGGCGCTGGCGAACTGACCGATTCCCCCGCCCCCGAAGGGGTAGAGCTCGCGGCTGACGAGCGCGATGCGCACGACCCTCAGCCAGAGGGCCGCGCGCCGCGCGCACGGCGCTTGGCGGCGCGCAGCGGCGCGGTGATCCTCCAGCTCGGCGAGCGCTGGAGATCCTCGATCACCCGCGTGCCCCGCCCGATGCGCACGTTCGCGGCCGTCAGCTCGTCCTGCAGCGCGGCCTGACGCTCGTGCGAGGCGTTCAGGGCCGCCTCGAGCTCGGTCACGCGACCCTCGAGCGCCTGCTCGTGGTCCTCGGCGCCGCGCTCGCGAGCCTGCGCGAAGTTCCTCGCGCGAGCGAGCAGCGGCGCGGAGGAGTGGTAGCGCTGCTCGTACGGAGAGCCGTTCAGGTATGCCGGCCGTCCCGCGTCGAGGACCACGAGCCCGAGCCCGTACCAGAGCTCCCCTCGCAGCTCGGGCGTCGCGAACAGCCGCCCCGGGATCCAGTCGAGGTCCACGTGCGCGACCTTTGGCCATGCCGCGAAGCGGACCGCGTCGACGCCCGCCCGCACGCGCTCGTTGACGGTATCGTGGATCAGGATCACGCTGCGCGCCAGCGCAGGGGAATTCAGCAGGTCCTCGAGGTCGCGGCGCACGCCCTCCGGGGTGTGGTCGCCGTCGACGATCACGAAGTCGACGTTTCGCTCCTGCTCCGCCAGTTGGGCCAGGAACGGTGCCAGCAGCTCATGCGAGTCGCCCTGATGGGTGTGCACGTTGGCGGGCAGCTCGAGCAGCGGCGCGGCGAGGTCGAAGCCGTGGACCTCCTGGGCGTGCGCGGCGATCCGTTGCGTGCCGCCTCCCTGCGCCGTTCCGATCTCGAGCGCGAGCTTCGGTCGGCTGCGGCAGAGAACGCCTTCGACGGCGGCGCGCTCCCCACCCGACATCTGCCAAACGGTGTCCTCCAAGATCTCGGCCGGCAAGCGCACGATCATAGAGCGGCGTGGCCGGAGGGCCCGAGTCGCAGACCGACCCGCTATTATTTAGCTAGACACGGATGTCGCCCTGGCCCGCGAGCATCGCCCCCTTTCTCGCGGGTCTCGGACGACCCTCAGCCCTACCGGGGTCGTCCTTCGGCCGGGCCCGCGCCGCGTTAGAGCGGTGCGGGTCCGCCACATTCCGCGTCCGCCTCCGTCCGGGTCCTCTGCCCGAACCGATCCGCCGCACCCCCTAACCTCTCCCCGCCATGGATTGCCTGGTCACCGGAGGCGCCGGCTTCATCGGATCGAACCTCGTCGATGCTCTGATCGCCCGCGGGGACCGGGTGACGGTGATCGACGATCTCTCGACCGGCAAGCGCGCCAACCTCGAGCGGGCGCGGGCACACGGGACGCGGTTCAATCTGGAGGTCGCCGACGTACGCGATCAACGGGCGATGCACGAGATCTTCGCCGTCTCCTCGCCCGAGGTCGTGTTTCACCTCGCCGCCCAGATCGATGTCCGTCGCTCGGTGGAGGATCCCGCCGCCGACGCGATCGCCAACGTGGTGGGGACGATCGCCGTGCTCCAGGCGGCGTTCGCCGCCGGCGTTCGGAGGGTGCTCTACAGCTCCACCGGCGGCGGCCTCTACGGCGAGGCGGACGTGCTGCCCACGCCCGAGGAGCACCCGGTGCGTCCGCTGGCGCCCTATGGCCAGGGCAAGCATGCCGCCGAGGGGTACTGCGAGCTGTACTCGCGTCTGCACCGCCTCTCGACCCTCTCGCTGCGGTACGGAAACGTGTACGGGCCGCGCCAGGACGTTCATGGCGAGGCGGGCGTCGTCGCGATCTTCTGCGGCTGCCTGGCCGATGGACGCGCGCCGATCGTGTACGGCGACGGCCGCCAGACGCGCGACTGGGTCAACGTGGCCGACGTCGTGCGCGCCAACCTGCTCGCCGCGGACGGCGGCGAGCTCACCGGAGCACTGAACATCGCGGGCGGCACGGAGACCTCGGTGCTCAGGCTGATCGAGGCGCTGGAAGCGCTCGGCGCCGGGCGCCTTCCCGATCCGGTGTTCGCCCCCGCCCGGCCGGGGGAGGTCAGGCGCAGCTGCCTCGACGTCTCCCGCGCGCAACGCAAGCTGGGGTGGCAGGCGCGGGTCGGGCTGCACGAAGGGCTGGAGGAGATCCTCGCGCCTGTGGGCGCGGACTCCGGGACGATCCCAGCGCGCTGACGAGCATGCATAACACGTCAGGCACCTCGCGCCGGCGCGGCCGTGGCGAGCTATGCATGTGGGGCGTGCATAACTCGTCAGACCCTCGCGATGGGGGCGCCTCTGTCACGTTATGCAGGTAGTTACACACGGCCGAGTCCCAGCGGGGGCTCGGCGACCGGGCGGCGCCGATCACGACCCGTCCGGGCCAGACTGGCCGGCGTCCGCTACAGGTTCTCCGCCACCCGTGGGGCCTCGCGCGTGAACACCCACCAGCCGAGGACGAAGATTCCGACGATCAGCCCGATCGGGATCAGCAGTCGCACCGCGCCCCCGATCGCCACCGCGGCGCTCTGTCCGCGCACGGGGTCGATGAAGGCGTGGCCCATCTGGGTCAGCAGCATCGCGCTCGGGTTGAGCAGCGCGATGTGCTCGAGCCGGTAGTCGTGGCCGTTGCCGTGCCCGCCGAGGTAGACCGAGGCCGGGTACATGATCGGAGACATGTAGAACAGCACCTGCGCGATCACGTCCCAGATCGGCTGCATGTCGCGAAAGCGCACGTAGAGCGCCGAGAGCAGCATCCCGATCCCGGTCGCGAGCACGACGAAGCCGAGCACGATGGGGATCAGCTCGAGCCACGACAGCGCCGGCGCGATCCCGCTGGCCAGCGCGAACACGATCACCGCGATGAAGTTCATCCCGAGGTTGAACAGCGCCGTCAGCGACACCGACAGCGGGATGACCATGCGGGGGAAGCGGACCTTGCGCAGCAAGCCCTCGCGGTCGAGCAGGCACGACACGCAGCCGGCCGTCGCCTCGCCGAAGTAGGTCCACAGCACGATTCCGGTGAGCAGGTACACCGGGTAGTGCCGAGGCGAGTGAGGACCACTGCCCTTGAAGTTGAAGATCTTCGAGAACACGAGCAGGATCACGCCGAAGAACAGCAGCGGGCGCACCAGCGACCACACGTAGCCGAGCACGGAGCCGAAGTAGCGCAGCTTGAACTCGGTCCGCGCCAGCGTGAGCGTCAGCTCGGCGAAGCGTCGCAGGTCTCCGCCGATCGCCGAAGGGCCATAGTGATGGCGGGCGGCGGGCGTGCTCACGGCGCCGGACGCTAGCAGCGGCCGTCGAGCGTCACGACCGACATAATCGCCGCGTGGGCGCGCATTGGATCGAGCCAGATCACCGCATCGCCGCGCAGCGGGGGGAGGTCGTCGTGTGCATCCCGGTGCACGGCGCCCACGAGGAGTTCGTCGGCTGTCTGAGCAGCGTGCTCGCGCACACCCCGGGCAGCGTCCCGATCCTGATCTGCGACGACGCCAGCCCCGACTCGCGTTCGGAGGAGCTCGTTCGCCGGCTGGACGATGCGGGCTCGATCTCCGAGCACCAGCTCCTCTATCTGCGCCGCTCCCGGACGCTCGGCTTTCCCGGCAACGTCAACGGCGCCTTCGGGGCGGCGGCCCCGGCCGACGTGATCATCCTCAACTCCGACTGCGTCGTGGCCGAGGGATGGGTGCAGGGCCTGCGCGCGGCCGCCCATTCCAGCAGCACCGTGGCCACCGCGACCGCCCTGACCAACCACGGCAGCGTCGTCTCGGTGCCCCATCGAGGGCGCCCGTCACACGACCTGCCCAAGGACTGGAGCTTTGACGACGGCGCCGCCGCCGTGCGCGCCGCCTCGCCACGGGCGTGGCCACGGCTGCCGACCTGCGTCGGACACTGCGTGTACGTGCGCCGCGGTGCGCTTGAGCTGGTGGGCGACTTCGACCTCGCGTTCTCGCCCGGGTACGGCGAGGAGGTCGACTTCTCCCAGCGCTGCCTGCACAGCGGCCTGTGCCACGTGGTGGCCGACGACGTGCTCGTGTTTCACCACGGCGGCGCGAGCCTCGCCCCGGTCGGGCGCATCGCCACCGCAAGGGGCGCCCCGGGCCGGAGCGGACCCGCAGGCTTGGCCCCGGGCGGTGGCCGGCGACCCGGCCCTATCCAGCTCGAGCACGAGCAGATGCTGGCCACGCGCTACCCGTACTACCACGACGCGGTGCGGGCACTGCAGCGCGACGCCGGAGGGCCGCTGGGACGCTCGCTGAGCGCCGCCCGGCGGGCGCTGAAGGGTCTGTCGGTGGTGATCGACGCCCGAGCGCTGGCGGGGGAGATGACCGGGACGCAGCTGCACGTCCTGGAGCTGATCGGTGCGCTCGCGCGCACCGGCCAGGCGCGCGTGCAGGCGATCGTCCCGTCGGAGCTCGGCCACGATGCCGCCAGGATGCTTCAGGGACTGCCGGACGTGCGGCGCGTGGTCGCGCCCAGCGGCGCGCACCGGCTGGCCGTCGAACCCGCCGACATCGTGCACCGGCCGTTTCAGGTCGCCACGCCGGCCGATCTGACCCTCCTGGCCAGCGCCGGCGAGCGGCTGGTGATCACCCACCAGGATCTGATCAGCTACCACAACCCGTCCTACTTCCGCTCGTTCGAGGACTGGGACAACTACCGCCGGCTGACCCGGACCGCGCTAGCGGTGGCCGACCGGGTGGTGTTCGAGTCCGAGCACGTCCGGGGCGAGGCGGTGGGCGACGATCTGATCGAGCCGCGGCGCACGAGCATCGTGCGGATCGGAGTCGACCACGAGCTCGCCCGGACTCCGCATGCGCTCACCGTGCCGCGGGGCCTCGCGCACCTGCCCGAGGATGCGGAGCTGATCCTCTGCCTCGGCACCGATTTCCGCCACAAGAACCGCCTGTTCGCGCTGCGGGTGCTCGACGAGCTGCGCCGGCGCCACGACTGGCCCGGCTCGCTGGTGCTGGCCGGGCCGCGGGTGGCGGTCGGATCCTCGGTGCCCGAGGAGCAGGAGCTGCTGGCCCTGCACCCGTCGCTGGCGCAGGCGGTGATCTACGCCGCGGCGGTGAGCGAAGGCGAGAAGGCGTGGCTCCTGGATCGGGCGGGCCTGGTTCTCTACCCGACCGTGCACGAGGGCTTCGGCCTGGTTCCGTTCGAGGCCGCCGCCCACGGCGTGCCCTGCCTATGGGCGCCGGAGACGGCGCTGAGCGAGATCCTCCCCGACTCCGCGGCCGAGATCGTCCGCTGGGATCCGGCCGCGACCGCGGACCGAGCGGTGGCGCTGATCCGCGATCCCGATCGGCGCCGGCGAAACGTCGAGGCGATCCGCGCCGCCGCCGCGCCGCTGACCTGGAAGGCGACGGCGCAGCAGCTGCTCGAGCTCTACGGCGTCACCTGCGACGAGCCCGGCTCGCCTGCGGGAGCCCTCGAGCGCGGCCACGGGCTGATGAGCGCCGGGCTCAGCGAAGACGCGGTCCGGCTCGTCGGGCCCGACGGGGCTCTGCCCTCCGAGCTCGAGCGCCCGCTGCTCGCGCTGGCCACGCACCCCCGCATCGGGGACCCGGTGTTCCGCGCGATCACCGCGGGCTACCGGGCCTCCAACGGGTTCTCGCGGCGGCGGGCAGGGCGCGGGAAGGCCGTCCTCCCCCCGCCAGGGGAGGTCGGCCCCAGGTGATTCGTCAGTACGGCGGCGCGATCAGACGAACCTACGCGGCCCGGAAGGCCGGCGCGCCGTCCGAACGGCAGCGAACGCCGGAGTCGCAATGGTTCTCCGATCACCACGACGAGGCTCCCGCGGAGATCGTGCGCTTCTGCCAGGAGGCGGGACTGTCGCTGAGCGGGCGCACCGTCGCGGACGTCGGCTGCGGGGACGGCATCATGGCGCTCGGGCTGTGCCGGTTGACGCGCCCCCGCAAGCTCGTCGGCTTCGACATCGTGCCCACCGACATCGAGAAGCTGCTGGCTCGAATCCGCTCGGAGGGCGTGATCGAGGCCCTGCCGGACGAGCTCGAGTTTCGGGGCTCGGAGCCCACGGCGATCCACGCCCCCGACGCGGGGTTCGATTTCGTGTACTCGTGGTCCGCGTTCGAGCACATCGCCGACCCGGCCGCGGTGCTGGCCGAGATCCGGCGCATCCTCCGTCCCGACGGCCACTTCTTCCTTCAGCTGTGGCCGTTCTACCGCTCGGCCAAGGGATCGCATCTGTGGGACTGGTTCGACCAGGACTTCCACCATCTGGTCGACAACGAGCGCGACATCGCGGCGCAGCTGCAGGCCAGCGGCCGGCACTCCGCCGACTGGACCGCTTACATGGTCCGCGAGTTCGAGGGGCTGAACCGGATCACCGTCGATGAGCTGCAGCGGAAGGTGCTGGCGGCCGGTTTTCGGGTCACGCGGCTCGAGCTCATCACCGACCCGGTAGCGCCGGGACCCGAGCTCTCGTCGTACCCGTGGTCTGATCTGGCCATCGGGGGAGTCAAACTGCTCGCGCTGCCGGGCTAGTGTCCACGTCAAGCGGCTCGGCTGCTGGGCCGGCGTCCGTCCGGAGCGTCGCTATCCCCGCGTGATCTCGAACCCGTGCGGGAGGTCGACCGCCCCCCCGCCCGAATGCGTGGCGTGGACGATGATCGAGCTGATGTCCGCTCTGGCGTCGTAGGGGTCCACGCGTGCTCCCGGACGGCCCACCGATGCCATCAGCCGGTAGCGACCGGGAGCCAGCCAGTTGTCGAACACGATCTTGATCACCGCCGTCTCGCCGGCTCCGAACCGGCCGGTCGAGATGTCGTCGAGCTGAGTGCTGACGGCGAACGCGGTCATGCCCCGCTCGTTCTCGAGCCCGATGGCGAAGATCGGGTCCAGGGCATCGGCGTGGAAATGGACCTCCATCCGCACGCAGCACGACCTCCCCTGCAGGGTCTCGAACTGGTGCTGGCCGTCGAGCTCGAAGCGGGCGCTCACCACCTCGGCCACGGGCGCTCCGACCAACGTCTCCGGTCCTCCGAACTCTGCTGCCTCCTTGCGCATGCGCTGGAAGTTGAGCGCGTTGTACTGGCGGGCGATCGACGCCGGCTCCCCGATGTCGACGACGTTCCCCCGCTCCAGGAGCATCGCCCGGTCGCAGAAGCGCTCGACCGAGCCCATGTCGTGGGTCACGAACACGATCGTCCGCCCGGACTCCTTCAGGCGCGTGAACTCGTCGAAGCACTTCTGCTGGAAGGCGGCGTCGCCCACCGCCAGCACCTCGTCGATGAGCAGGATCTCGGCGTCGACCTGGATCGCGATCGCGAAGGCCAGGCGCACGTGCATGCCCGAGGAGTAGTTCTTGAGCTTGAGGTCCATGAACTCCTCGAGCTCGGCGAAGGCGACGATGTCGTCGTAGCGCTCGTGCGCCTGCTTGCGCGAGAGGCCGAGCATGATCGCGTTGATGATCACGTTGTCGCGGGCGGTCAGGTCGGCGTTGAAGCCGACTCCGAGCTCGATGAACGGCGACAGGCGCCCGTCGATGGCCACCGATCCATGGTCCACGTCGTAGATTCCCGCCAGGCACTTCAAAAGCGTGCTCTTGCCGCTGCCGTTGCGCCCGACGATCCCGAAGAACTCGCCCGGCTCGATCTCCAGGCTGACGCCGTCGACCGCCCGCAGGACGTCGAACGTACGTTTGCGAAACGGATGCAGCGCCCGCTCCTTGAGGGTGTGGTACTGCTCGTGGGGCAGCCGAAAGGTCTTGGTGACCCCCTCGAGCACGACCGCGGGGCGCCTCGGTGGGCCAACCCCGGCTCCCACGCGTCTGGATCGTCGCTCGCCGGCGCTTACGGTGGCACTCCGCGCGCCCTGAACGGTCACCGCGGGGACGGTAGCAACGCCCCAAGCGCGGTGGCTGGCAAGATGAGCACGATGCGGGTCCAGGCCACGCGACTGCCGGGAGCGGTTCTGCTCGAGCCCGAGGTCCACGGCGACGCGCGCGGGTTCTTCCTCGAGACCTACCGCGCCAGCACGTTCGCCCAGCTCGGGATCTCGGTGGACTTCGTCCAGGACAACCACTCCCGCTCGGTGCGCGGGATCGTGCGCGGGATGCACTTCCAGCCCGGGATGGCCAAGCTGGTTCGCTGCGTGCGCGGCGCGATCTTCGACGTCCTCGTCGACCTTCGTGGCGGCTCGGCCACGTTCGGGCAGTGGGAGGCGTTCGAGCTCGACGATGTCGAGCACCGCCAGCTCTACTGTCCCGATGGCTTTGCTCACGGTTTCTGCGTGCTCAGCGACCTCGCCGATGTCGTCTACCGCTGCTCGGCCTACTACGACCCGGCGACCGAGCGCGGATTCGCCTACGACGACGAGGACGTGGGGATCGCCTGGCCGGTCGGTCTCACGCTGAGCGCGTCGGCGCGCGACGGCGCCGCACCGAGCCTCGCGCAGATCAAGCCCGAGCTGCCGTTCCGTTAGGCGGTGGGGGCGCGGGCTCCAGTTCGGTGGATCATCGCACTCGAGCTCGGGGTCCTGTACCTGATCCTGAACGGCGGCGGGTGGGTCTACGACGACAACTTCGAGCTCGTCAACGCCACGCAGTCGGGGTTCAACTGGCACTGGCTGGACTCGGTCATCATCGGCCACTGGGAGATCGGCGGGCATCTGCTGATCTCCGCCCAGGACGCGCTGATGCCGCTGGACTACCGCTGGGCGCTGGTCGCGATGCTCGCCGTGCTCGGCGTGTCGGTCTACCTGTTCGAACGGACGATGCAGATGCTCGTGGGCCGCGGATGGGTTTCGCTGCTGGCCGCGGCTTACCTCGGGATCTCGGTCCTGCTCGTCCGTCCGCTGCAGTGGTGGTCGTTCGGCATCGAGGCGCTGCCCAACGTGCTCTTCGATCTGCTCGTTCTGTACGCCTACCTGCGCTTCTCGCAGACCAACTCGTGGCGGTGGGCGGCCGCTTCCGCAGGCGCGATGGCGGTCGGGCTCCTGTTCTACGAGAAGGTCGGCTATACGTTCCTCTACCTCTGGTTGCTGCAGGCCTTCTTCCTTGCTCCCAGCCTGCGTCCCCGCGAGCTGCTGAGGTCCTTCTGGGCGCAGCGCTCGATCTGGGTCGCCTACGGGCTGGTGCTGGTGCTCTGGGCGATCGGCTACAAGGCGGCCGGTGGGATCTTGCAGGGCTCGCTGCACAGCGCCCCGAGTCTCCATGGGTGGCTTACGTACCTGCGCGTGCTGTGGTTTCAGACCCTGGTGCCGGCGCTGTTCGGGCTCACTCTGCCGGCCGGGGGGCTCAGCCCGGGACAGGTGTGGCTGGCCGCCGGGCTGCAGCTGCTGCTGGTGGCGGCGATCGTCCTGTCGCTGGTGCGCAAGCCGAGCGCCTGGCGGGCCTGGATCAGCCTGACGGTGTGTGTCGCCGCGACCGTCGCGCTGGTCGGGCAGAGTCGCATCGTCCCGATCGGCGCCGCGAGCACCGGCAACGATCCCCGCTACCTGCTCGACTTCGCGTGGCTCGTGCCGCTGATGGCGAGCCTGGCCTTCTCCCGGCGCGAGCGGTTCGCGCTGGCTGGGTCCGGCCCCGCGCCGGCGGCGCGCGGGGCCGGGGTTACGGCGCCGGTTCCCGCCTCTCGGTGGGCATCCGGGCTGCTCCTCTCGGCCGGTCTCGCCGTGATCCTCTACCTGAGCGCGTCGATCGTCACCGCCGCGAAGCTGCAGCGCCACTGGGCGGGACATCAGGCGCGCGTGTGGGAGCAGAACGTCCAGAGCGGCCTGCGGGCGATCGAGCGCACCGGCAGCCGGCCCGTGCTCGCCGACAATCTCGTTCCGCCGGAGATCGTCGCCGCGGCCTTCGTCAACTACAACCGGATCTCGGGCGTGGTGCCCCACTACGACGCCCGCGCACAGGTCGACGGCACCCTCGCCGGCCCGCTGGTGATGCTCGACGCCGACGGCACGGTGCGCCAGGCGAGGGTCATCGGCACCGGAGAGGCGATCAGACTGGGCTCGCACAAGTGCTATGCGGCGGGGTCCCACCCGGTCCAGATCCAGGCCCGTCTGGCACCGTGGCCGGATCCCAGCGGTGAGCCCTATTACCTGCGTCTGCGATACCAGCTCGCGGAGAGGGGCGAACTGGGGCTGTTCGTCGACCATGGGCACGGGTATCCCGGGACGCCCGACCCGATGCTGAGGCTCGTTCCCGGAGCGCACGGCGCGATCGCCTGGCTCGGCGATGGATCGCTGCGGGGCCTCGTGCTGCAGATCCCGTCCTTCGAGCAGATCTGTCTCGAGCAGCCTCAGGTCCTCACCCTCCGCCCCGCCAACTGAGCCCGGGGACCGCTCCGTCAGGCTGGAGCCGTGACGTGGACGATCTAATGCCCACATACGGTGCATTCGATCGTCCAGGTCGCGTAAGCGCTCGATCCACCACGGAGCAGGCGGGCGATTGCCGCGACGGCGCGTTCGATCGCCGCATCGGGCATCCTTATGTCGAGGTGGGTGCCACAAGAACAACCACGGCCAGGGTTGCGCTCGTGCGAGCGCGCCTGAACCTCACGTCCACCCAGTACCGCCGGCTGGCGATCGTGGCGCTGGTGACGCTGAGCGTGATCGTCCTCACCGGCGCCGCGGTGCGGCTCACCGGGTCGGGCCTCGGCTGTCCGGACTGGCCCAAGTGCTACGGCAAGGCGCTGCCGCCTTTGACCACCCACGCGCTGATCGAGTACGGAAACCGCCTGCTGGCGGGATTGGCGGGAATCGTCACCGTGCTCGTAGCGGCGTTCGCGTTCACCCGCCGTCCCTTCCGGCGCGACCTCGCGCTGCTCGCCCTGTTGCTGCCGCTGGGAGTCGTCGCCCAAGCCGTGCTCGGTGGCTTCACCGTGCGCGAGCACCTGGCCCCCGGGTTCGTGATGGGGCACTTCGCGCTGTCGATGATCGTGCTCGTGGCGGCTGTCGCGTTGGTGTGGCGGGCGAGCTTCGAGCCGGGGTCGCGGCCGCGGGCCGTCGATCGCGTCGGCGTATGGTCGGTTCGCGGGCTGGCTCCGCTGGGTGCGCTGACCATCTTCGCCGGCACCGCCGCCACCGCCGCCGGGCCGCACGCCGGCGGTTCCCCCGGGCAGCGCATCCACCGGCTGCACTTCAAGGGCGCCGACACGCTCACCTGGGTGATCTCCCGCCACGCGACGATCGGGGCGCTGTTCGGCGTGGCCGTGGTGGGCGTGTGGCTGCTTCACCGCCACCGGGGAGTGTCCGGGGGTGCGCTCGAGCCGCTGACGGTGCTCGGCGTCCTGGTCGCCGCTCAGGGGCTGGTCGGTAGCGTCCAGTACGAGCTGAAGCTCCCTTCGGACATGGTCTGGGTTCACGTCAGTCTGGCCACGATGACCTGGCTGGCGGTTCTGTGGGCCGCCGCGGCGGCCGGGCGGCTGGTTCCGCGCAGGATGCGCGCCGTCGCCCCTGCGCCGGCCTAGACGGCTCGGGGGCGGCGCAGGCGGGGCATCCCTGCCCCAATCCACTAGA
>JBPCPO010000059.1:0-36914 GCA_050999075.1 Solirubrobacteraceae bacterium | reverse complement strand
GTGCCCGCGGTGGCGGCCGACGCCGCAGCCCGGGCGCTGTGACCGACGACCACGTAAGACGAGTGAGGGCCCAGGCGCGGTGAGTGCCGGCGGTGCCAGCACCCGGGAGACCGCTGAGAACGGTCCGGCCCCGACTTCGGCCCGGAGGTCCGGCGGCGGCTCACCCCCGATCGAGGTTCGGGGCCTGGTCAAGCGCTACGGAGAGCTGACGGCGGTCGCGGGCGTCGACCTGACCGTCAACGCCGGCGACGTGTACGGCTATCTGGGACCCAACGGCGCCGGCAAGACCACATCCCTGCGGATGATGCTCGGCCTGATCCGGCCGAGCGCCGGGACGGTCCGGTTGTTCGGCCGCGATCCACTGCAGAGCGTGCGCGCGCTGGATGGCGTGGCCGGGTTCGTCGAAGCGCCGGCGTTCTATCCCTATCTCAACGGGCGCCGCAACCTCGAGCTGCTGGCGGCCTTCGACGGCGACGGCGCGGGCGCCCGCATCGACAGCGCGCTGGAGACCGTCGAGCTCGCCGACCGCGCGCGCGATCGCGTCGGCGGCTACTCGCACGGGATGCGTCAGCGGCTGGGGATCGCGGCGGCGCTGCTGCGCAACCCCAAGCTGCTGCTGCTCGACGAGCCCGCCACCGGCCTCGACCCCGCCGGGATGCGCGACATGCGACTGCTGATCCGGCGCCTCGCCGACGAGGGGATGACGGTCCTGCTCTCGAGCCACCTGCTGACCGAGGTCGAGGACGTGTGCAACCGCGTAGCCATCGTTCGCTCGGGCAAGATCGTCTACGAGGGCGCGATCGCCGAGCTGAAGCGAGGGGCAGGCGCGAGCTACCGCCTGAGCACGACCGAAAACGACCGGGCGCTGGCGGTGTGCCGCGCTCAGCCCGGGATCGGCGACGCCGGCTTGCACCACGATCTGATCACCTTCACCGCCGAAGAGGCCGCCGTCGCCGAGCTCTCGCAGGCGCTGGTCGAAGCCGGGGCGCTGATCCGTTCGCTCGCGCCGCAGACGATCTCGCTCGAGGATCTGTTCTTCTCGCTGACCGAGGATGGCGGGGGCGACGTGCCCGCGCCGGCGCCAGCGTCCGCGTCACGCGTGGAGAGCGCGCCGTGAGCCCCGGAGTCGGCGCTGTCTACCGCTGGGAGCTGACCAAGCTGCGCTACCAGAAGCGGACGTACCTGGGGCTGGGACTTGCGATCCTGGTCCCGATCCTGTTCGTCGTGGCGACCCACTTCCAGCACCACGGTCCCAGCGACGTTCCGTTCGGCAGCTACGTCAATCGCAGCGGGCTGGCGATCCCGCTGGTGATCCTGCTGTTCGGCGCGATCTGGATGTTCCCACTCATCACCGCCCTCGTGGCGGGGGACATCATCGCCTCCGAGGACCACAACGGCACGCTGAAGACGATTCTCACGCGCTCGCTGGAGCGCGGAACGATCTTCGCGGGCAAGACGCTCGCCACCGTCACCTATGCCGTCACGGCGATCCTCCTCACCGGCGTCGTCGGGGTGCTCGCCGGGAGCATCCAGTCGGGGTTCAACCCGCTGCAGAGCTTGTCCGGAACCATCGTCTCGGCGCCCAAGGGGCTCGAGCTCGTGGCCGGCAGCCTGCTGGTGTACCTGATCCCGATCCTCGCCATCGTCTGCATCGGGCTGCTGCTCTCCGCGCTCACCCGCAACAGCGCCGCGGCCGTCGTCGGCACGCTGATGTTCTCGCTGATCATCCAGGTGGTGGCCATTCTGCCGGGGCTGAGCGGGCTGAAGCCGTATCTGCTCAGCACCCAGTTCAACGCCTGGCAGGGGCTGCTGCGCACGCCGATCGACTGGTCGCCGATCGTGCAGGCCGTATGGGTTTGCGCGCTCTACGGCGTGCCGGCACTGATCGGGGCCTACCTGGTCTTCCTGCGCCGCGACGTTGCCGGTGGATAGCGAGTCGCCGCCCGCAGGAGGCGAGAACGCCGCGGCGAGCCCGAGCGCGGCGGACACTCTGCGCGAGCGGGTGCTCGTGGTCGACGACGACCCGCCCCTGGCGCGAATGCTCGAGCGGACGCTGACCGCGGAGGGCTTCGCGGTCACCGTCGCGTCCGACGGCGGCGCGGCTCTGGTGGCCGCCGAGCGCTGCGCGCCGGACGTGATCGTGCTCGACGTCGCGATGCCGGGGCTCGACGGGCTCGCCGTCTGCCGCCGGCTGCGCGACAAGGGGCTGGCGACGCCGATCCTGATGCTCACCGCGCGCGACGCCGTGGCCGACCGGGTCGCCGGCCTCGAGGCCGGAGCCGACGACTATCTGGTCAAGCCGTTCGCCCTCCAGGAGCTCGTCGCCCGGTTGCGGGCCCTCGCGCGGCGGCGGGCCGGGGGCGGGAAGCGGCTCGCGTACGCCGATCTGAGCCTCGACGTGGAAGCCCGCACCGCCATACGGGCGGGACGCCAGGTGGCGCTGACCGGGCGCGAGGTGGCGCTGCTGGAGCTGCTGCTGGCAGGGGCGCCGCGCACCCTCACGCGCGACCGCGCGCTACGACAGATCTGGGACGGGTGTGCCGAGGCCAACGTTGTCGATCGTTACGTGACCCGCCTGCGGCGCAAGCTCGGCGACCCGCCGCTGATTCGGACCGTGAGGGGAGCCGGGTTCGCGTTGCGGGCCTGATGCCGGCGACGCTGCGCGTCCGGCTCGTGCTCGTCGCGACCGGGTCGATCCTGGCCGCCGTAGCGCTGTTCGGGGTGGCGACGGTGCTGCTGCTGGCCCACGAGCTGCGTAGCTCCCTGGACCAGGCGCTGCGCCAGCGCGCGCAGGAGGTGGCTCAGCTCGCCGTCTCGGCTCCGGCGGTGCTGACCTATCCGGGGGGACTCGAGAGTCCAGTGTCCGGGCGTCAGATCGCGGTCGAGGTGATCGACGCCCAGGGCCGGATCCTCGCGCGATCGCTGACGCTGGCCCCGCTGCTGCTGCCCCAGGACCGCCTGGAGCGCGAGGCTCGCCTGCGCGGTGGAACCGGGTTCGAGCAGATCCACATCGGCGGCCTGCCCTACCGGCTCTACGCGGCCCCGATCGCCCAGGCCGGCGGTCCCGCCGCCGGCGGCGCGGTGGTGGTGGCATCGAACACGGCGGACGTGGCGAGCACGATCGGCCACCTGGAATTCGTCCTGGTCCTGAGTGGGGCCGGCGCCGCCCTGCTGGCCGCGCTGGCCGCCGCGGCGCTGACCGGGCGCGGTCTGGCGCCGCTGCGCCGGCTGGCCGCCGGGGCGAGAGAGATCGAGCGGACGGCCGATTCGGCCCAGCGTCTGCCGGTAGCGGACGCCCGGGGCGAGGTCGGCCAGCTGACGGGCGTGCTGAACCGGATGCTGGCGTCGCTCGAGCTCTCCCGGGAAGGCGAGCGCCGCTTCCTCGCCGACGCCTCCCACGAGCTGCGCACCCCGGTCACCACGCTGCTCGGGAACGTCGAGTACGCCGCGCGACACGGGGTCGACGCCGAGGTGCTGGCCGACCTCCAGCGCGATGCCGCGCGACTGGCCCGGCTCGTCGATGATCTTCTTGTGCTCGAGCGGGCCCGATCGCCGGGCCCGGAGAGGGAATTGGCCCCCATCGAGCTTGTCGGGCTGGTCCGTGAGGTGGTGGGTGAGCACCAAGGTTCCGATGCGCTGGTCCGGGTCGGTGAGCTCGAGCGGCTGGAGGTGGCCGGTGAGCAGGGCGCCCTGACGCGAGCCCTCGAGAACCTGATCGAGAACGCCGTCGTCCACGGCCCGGCGGGCGAGGAGGTGACCGTCACGGTCGTCCGTCGAGAGGACCGCGCGCTGCTCACCGTCCGTGACCGCGGGCCGGGTCCCGACCCCGCGCACGCCGATCGTCTGCTCGAGCGGTTCTGGCGCGGCCCGGGGGCGACGGGACGACCGGGATCGGGTCTCGGCCTGTCGATCGTTGCCGCGATCGTCGAGCGCCACGGGGGTAGGGTCCTCATCGACGGGCCGGCGTTCACGATCGAGCTGCCGGTGCTGGGGGAGCGGGTTGATCTCTGACGACGTCCAGTGGCGCGGTAGGAGCGGGCAGGCCCACCTCCCAACAGGTGGCCGCTCATTCGAACGCGCGCCGCACCTGTTCCCCGGTCGCGACGCGCTGAGATACTGTTACTCGTGCATGGTCACGAGAACGCGAGGAGGGCACGATGACTTGGCTCATGAATCCGGATGCGGTCTGTAGCGAGGAGGGCTGTATGCGCCCGCGTGCGGTGGGATCCGATCTCTGCTTGGCCTGCCAGCAGGCCTGCGGGGCGGTCCAGAAACGCCTCGCCGAGCGGGAGGAGCCGGACGACTCGATGATCGACCTCGAGAACTGGCCCGTGCTGCCGGAGGATTAGTCGCGCGCGGAAGGCTCCGTGCGCCATGGCGAACTGGCTCCAGGAGGCGCGTCGAATGGGCGAACTCTCATCCTGCTCTTAGCGAAATCTGAAGGTGGGGGCGAACAATGAGCCCACGATGGAAGAGGATCGAGATGCGCGGCGGGACGTTCGCTCGCTAGCCAAGTTGGAGCGTGACGCGGCGCTTGATCGCGTTGGCCGGACCCGGCGCTGGGTGATTATTGCCACTGCGGCGCTCACGGCGGCGTTCGCCGCCGTCGTGTCCGCGGTTGCACCGGGACGGACGCTGGCAGCGCACCGCCAGCCGGGAACGGCGACGGTCGCCGCGGCGGCGGCGCGTACCCCCGCGCCGAACGTCACGTCGGGTCGTATGCCGCCGCTGGCCAGCCCGAGCAGCCTTGGCTTGCAGGGCCCGAGCCAGGCACCGCATCCCGCGCCCGAGCAAGCGCCGGCGCCAGCACCGCCCCAGCCTTCCCCCGACCCGTCGCAATCCGCCTCCGCCCCCGACCCGTCGCAATCCACCCCGGCGCAACCCGGCCCTGCCCAGTCCCAGCCCGTCCCACAGCCGGCTCCCGTCGCGGCGCCGGCCCCGGTCGTCTCAGGCGGCTCCTGAACCCGACCACGACTGCGCCATGACCATGACCGAGGCCAGCGCGAGGTTTGCCGCGCTCGGCAGCGTCGCGATCGTCGCCGTCGCCGATGCGCCGGGGCTCGGGGCCGCTCGCGAAGCGGTCCAGCAGACCGTCGAGGCCTTCGACCGTGCCTGCTCGCGCTTCCGGGACGATTCCGAGCTCACGGCTCTCAACGCCGCGGGGGGAAAGGCCGAGGCGGTGGGTCCGCTGCTACTCGAGGCCGTGCTGGTGGCCCTCCGGGCGGCCCGCGTGACCGACGGCGACGTCGACCCGACGATCGGGGAAGCGCTGATCGCGCTCGGCTACGACCGGGATTTCGAGGCCGTCCTCGTCGACGCGACCGCCCCCGAGAGCAGCCCGATCCGCCTCGCGGCCGTCCCCGGCTGGCGGACGGTCCGCGTCGATCTGGAAACCAACTCGATCCGCGTTCCCCGCGGCGTCAAGCTCGACCTGGGCGCCACCGCGAAGGCCCTCGCGGCAGATCGGGCGGCCGCGGCTGCCCACGAGGCGGCGGGATGTGGGGTGCTGGTCGCGCTCGGAGGCGACATCGCGATCGGGGGAGTCGCGCCGGCCCCCGGGTGGCGGGTTCGGGTCACCGACGATCACCGCTCCGGAGTCGAGGCGCCCGGCCAATGGATCGTGCTGCGCTCGGGTGGCCTCGCCACCTCGAGCACGACCGTGCGCCGCTGGCCACGGGGAAGGACGCCCGTTCACCATCTCGTGGATCCCCGGACCGGTCGTCCGGCGCGAGAGGTCTGGCGCACGGTGAGCGTGGCCGCCGGGTCCTGCCTGGACGCGAACATCGCCAGCACCGCAGCGGTCGTTCGCGGCGAGTGCGCCGCCGGCTGGCTGCAGGCGTTGGCCCTGCCGAGCCGCTTGGTCGCCGTCGACGGGAGCGTCTGTCACCTGGCGGGGTGGCCGGCCGACGGCGATGACCTCGCGACAGTTGGTGGGGTGGGCGCCGGCGGGGCGGTCGTGGGCGCGGTGGAGCGCGAGGCGATCGCGTGAGCCCGCTGATCGCCACCGCCGGACCGAGCGCGTACTGGTACCTCGCGCGGGGCACCGGTGTCGTCGCGCTGCTGCTGCTGACCGCGAGCGTCGTGCTCGGCGTGCTCGGGTCGCTGCGCTTCGCCGCCCCGCGCTGGCCGCGCTTTGCCATCGACACGCTGCACCGCGACGTCTCGCTGATGGTGATCGTGCTGCTCGTGGCGCACATCATCACCAGCGTGCTCGACAGCTTCGCGCCGGTCAGGCTGGCCGATGCGGTGATCCCGTTCGCCTCGAGCTACCGGCCCCTGTGGCTCGGGCTCGGCGCGCTGTCGTTCGATCTCCTGCTGGCCCTCGTGATCACCAGCTTGGTGCGTCGCCGCCTCGGCTACCGCACCTGGCGCGCGATCCACTGGCTCGCGTATGCGAGCTGGCCCGTGGCGGTGCTGCACGGTCTGGGCACGGGTAGCGATACGAAGGTGTGGTGGATGCTCGCGCTCACGGCCGCGTGTGTGGCGGCGGTCCTGGCCGCGATGTTGACGCGAATCAGGCGCGCGGATTCGGGCCAAGAAGGCTTCCGCGTGCCGGCGATGGCGCTCGCCATCGCCATCCCTGCGGGGATGGCGATCTTCACCCTTGCGGGGCCGCTGCAGCGGGGCTGGGCCGCGCGGGCCGGAACCCCTCCGTCGCTGCTGGCCAAGGCGCCCCCGCGCCCCGCGGCGGCGCTCGCGGTCCCCTCGCCGGTGGCCCCCGCCGCCACGCTCAGCGGTCCGTTCTCCGCGAAGCTGGCGGGCACCGTGGCCCAGTCCGCCGAGGCCGGTGGCTCGGTCGTCGATCTTGCCCTGCGCCTGAGCGGCGGCGCGACCGGGCGGCTGCGGATACGCCTGGCCGGAACGCCGATCGACGGCGGTGGACTGTCGCTCACCGGCAGCCAGGTCGATCTGAAGGCGGTCGGTCTGGCGTCGGTGATGCAGGGCAAGGTCGTGTCGCTCCGCGGGACGCACTTCGTGGCCCGCGTGGCGGGCTCCACCGGCGCCGATCTCGACCTGCACGCGCGGCTCGAGATCGACAACCAGACCGGCAGCGTGAGCGGCACGGTGTCGGCCACCCCGGTCGGGAGCGGCGGATGAGCCTCGGCGCATCGGGGCCGCAGAGCCTCCCGCGGCTGCTCGCCGGCCTGGACCCGACGAGTGCGGCGATGACGCTGGCCGAGCACGAGCGGGTCCACGGGCCGCTGCCGCATCCGGGATCCGCAGAGCTGATCGAGGCGGTGGAGCACAGCGGGCTGCGCGGGCGCGGGGGAGCCGACTTTCCCACTGCCCGTAAGCTCCGATCGGTGGCCGAGCGCCGGCACGCCGGCGCGCTGATCGTCAACGGCAGCGAGACCGAGCCCGCGAGCAGCAAGGATCGGCTGCTGCTCTCCCGGCTTCCGCATCTCGTTCTGGACGGGGCAGTGCTGGCGGCGGCCGCGATCGGCGCTCCCGAGGTGATCGTCAGGGTCCGCGAGAGCGCGACCGGCACGCTGAGCGCAGTCGAAGGCGCGGTTGCCGTGCGCTCCACGGGCCGCCTGATCGTACGCGTGGCCACCGCTCCCGAGGGCTACGTCAGCGGTGAGGAGACCGCCGTCATTCAGCATCTGGGCGGCTCGGCGGCGAAGCCCACGTTCGTGCCGCCGCGTCCCTATGAGCGTGGCTATCGCGGCCGGCCGACGCTGGTTCAGAACCCTGAGACCCTCGCCCAGATCGCGCTCGTGGCGCGCTACGGGGCGCACTGGTACCGCGAGCTTGGCACCAACGCCGATCCGGGCTCGGCGCTGGTCACCATCACCGGAGCCGTCGCCGCGCCCGGCGTCTACGAGCTCGCGTTCGGGACCTCGATGATCGATCTGCTCGCCGCCGCCGGCGGCTCGACCGAGCCGCTGCAGGCGCTCCTGGTGGGCGGCTACTTCGGCACCTGGGTCGATTCCGCGCGTGCCTTCCGGCTGCGGCTCTCCCGTGAGGACCTCCGCTCGGTCGGCTGCTCGCTCGGAGCCGGGGTGCTGATCGCGCTGGGCGAGAGCTCGTGCGGCCTGCACGAGAGCGCGCGGGTGATCGGCTACCTGGCCGACGAATCCGCCGGGCAGTGCGGACCGTGCGTGTTCGGACTGCGGGCGATCGCCGACGCCTTCGAGGGGTTCGCGCAGGGTGCTGGGCAATCCGGCGATCGAGACCGGGTACTCCGCTGGACGGCCGAGGTCCGGGGGCGGGGCGCCTGCAACCATCCCGATGGCGCGGCCCGGTTCGTCGAGAGCGCGCTCGAGACCTTCGGCGACGAGATCGAGTCGCACCGGCGGGAGCGCTGCAGCGCGCCGGCGGCCGGCCTGCCCCTGGGCGGCGCCGCCCATCAGCGCCACGCCGGCGCCCTGCGGGAGCTTCGTCGATGAAAACGGGTCGGTCATGAGGGCTCGCCTACGCGTGAACTCGATCGCCTGCGACGCCCACGGGCTGTGCGCCGAGCTGCTGCCTGAGTTGATCGTGCTCGACGACTGGGGCTACCCGATCGTCGAGCCGGGCGATGTTCCTCCGGAGCTGCTCGGGCTCGCTCGGAGGGCGGTCGACGTCTGCCCCACCCTGGCCCTGCTGCTGGTGCAGGAGGGCGAGTGATCCTTGAGCGCCGCGTACGGCGCAACGAAGTGCGCCCGGTCCGCCGGCCTCAGGTTGCCGGCGGCGGATTGACCGGGCTGCCGTTTCGGTGGTGGCTCACCACCCCTGCGCCCGGATGGCGTCCGTCCCCATCGTCCGGGCTCATCAGGAACACCTCCACCGCGACATCGGGATCGTGCAGGTTGTCGCTGAGAAACGCCTCGACCGTGCGCCCGGTCAGCGTCTCCACGATGGCGATGAGGTCTTCGCGCATCGTCTCCTGAAAGGCGCGGCGCATCGCCAGCACTTCGAGGGCCTGGCCGCCACGGGCCAGCGTGCGCTCCGCCTTGGTGAGGCTGTCCCGCAAGGTGACGACGATCGTGTCGTTGCCGATCGTCGTGCGCGCCCGCGTAGGACCACGTCCGGTGTAGTCGTGCAACAAGCCCACGACGGCATTGGAGATCGCGGCGGCCATTGATCCCACCACCGGGGCCATAGCGGTGGACTTGATGGGTTTCTCGGATACGTCGGGCACGAGATCCGTTCCGTTCTCGTCCCGCTCTCTGAATCCGCGCCGCTCGCAAACCGAAGAGGACGAAGGAGAATCCACGAGCCGCGGCGCTACGTCATCGAGGCTAGCATCCCCTCGGTAGCCATCGGTGAGGAGTTACCCTGAAAGCTCGCCCGGCACCCGTTCCCGCTGGAGGGCGGCCGGGTAAGATCGCGCGCCGATGGGGAGCTCGCTGAACGGGAAGACGTTGTTCATGTCCGGGGGCAGCCGCGGAATCGGACTCGCGATAGCGATTCGCGCCGCCCGGGACGGTGCCAACGTGTGCCTGATCGCGAAGACCGACGAGCCGGACCCGCGGCTGCCCGGCACGATCCACACCGCAGCAGCCGAGATCGAGGCAGCGGGGGGACAAGCGCTCCCGATCCTGGGTGACGTTCGCGGCGAGCAGGACGTGCTCGTCGCCGTGGAGCGCTGCCTCGAGCGCTTCGGCGGGATCGACATCTGTGTCAACAACGCCTCGGCGATCAACCTGTCGGGAACCCTGGAGCTGCCGATGAAACGCTATGACCTGATGCAGGACATCAACACCCGCGGCACGTTCGTCGTCAGCAAGACGTGCATCCCGCACCTGCGTGAGGCGGCCAATCCGCACGTGCTGACGCTCTCGCCGCCGCTGAACATCCAGCCCAAGTGGTTTGGTCGCCACGTCGCCTACACGATCTCGAAGTTCGGCATGAGCATGTGCACGCTCGGCATGTCGGAGGAGTTCCGCTCTGACGGGATTGCCTTCAACTCGCTGTGGCCGCGTACGTTGATCGCGACCGCGGCGGTGCAGAACCTCGTCGGCGGCGATCGCGCCATGAAGAGCTCCCGTCGGCCCGAGATCATGGCCGATGCGGCGCGGGCGATCTTCGAGCGTCCCTCGCGCGAGTGCACGGGCAACTTCTTCATCGACGAGCAGGTGCTGGCGGCCGAGGGCATCACCGACCTCAGCCCGTATCGCTACCGGGATGACGTCTCCGAAGCCGACCTGATCCCGGATCTCTACGTCTGAGATCCACGGGCCCGGCGGGGGATTCCTATGAGCGTGTCAAACTTCTACCGATGAACGCGTCGAGTAGTCGCTCCGCAGCGGCCGTCCCGGGCTCCTCGAAGCGAGCGACTGGCGCCGGGGATCCACGCGACGAAGGTGCGCGGCACGACCGGCTGCTGCCGTGGATTGCCGCGGAGCGCATCATCCGCTGCGTGGTCCTGGTGGCGATCGGACTGGTCCTCATCACCCATCTTCACACCAACTGGAGTCAGACCATCTCCGATCTGGCGCGGCACCTCGGGTTTGACCCCGCTCGCAACGGGATCCAGAAGATCATCGCCAAGATCCAGGCCATCAGCCCCAATCGCTACGCGGTCTTCGGGGTGATCGCGATCGCCTACGGCGTGCTCGAAGGCTTCGAGGGCTACGGACTGTGGCGCCGGCGCCGGTGGGGCGAGTACCTGACGGTGACCGCCACCTCACTGCTGTTCATTCCCGAGATCTGGGAGATCGTCAAGAAGCCGACTGCGCTCAAGGCCGCCGCGATCGTGCTGAACCTCGCCATCGTCGTGTACCTGGTCGTGCGCCTGCGCCGCCACGGCGGCTGACGAGGACCCGCCGCGACGCGAGGGGATCCAGCGTAGCCTAGCCGCGCCGGCCCCGCCCGTAGACGAGCTTGAAGATGCGCACCAGCAGCCGGCCCCGCAGCCGCGTGGCCGGGTACATGTAGAGGTCCCGCTTCAGCGCGAGCGGCGTCACCAGGATGGTCTGGCGGCGGCAGTACTTGCGGATCCCGTCGGCCCCGTGGCGGACGCCGACACCGGAGCTCTTCCAGCCGCCCATCGGTGCCTCGAGCGCGAGATAGTTGACGCAGGTGTCGTTGACCACCACCACGCCGGCCTGGATCCGCCGGGCGATGGCTTTGCCCTTGGCCAGATCGTGCGTGTAGACCGACGCCTGCAGGCCGTAGGGGGAGTCGTTGGCCAGGGCGATCGCCTCCTCTGCATCCGCGACCCTCATGATCGGCAGCGTCGGACCGAACGTCTCCTCGCGCATGCACTGCATGGTGTGATCCACGTCGGTCAGCACGGTCGGCTCGAAGAAGCTGCCCTGCGAGCCGCCGGCCTGCCCTGAGCCTCGGTGACCACCGGCGAGCACGCGTGCGCCCTTGGCCACTGCGTCCTCGACGTGCGCCTGCACGATGTCGCCCTGGGGCGGGTTGACGAACGAGCCGACGTCGACGCTGCCGAACCCACCGGGCACCCCCTGGCGCAGCTTGTGCGCGCGGTCGGTGACCAGCGAGACGAACTCGTCGTGGACCGGAGCCTCGACGTACACGCGCTCGACCGAGATGCACGTCTGACCGCCGTTGTGCATCGACCAGAACACCGCGGCGTTGGCGGCCCGCTCGAGGTCGGCGTCGGCGAGCACGATCATCGGATCCTTGCCGCCGAGCTCGAGCGAGACCGGAGTCAGCGTCTTCGAGGCCCGCTCCATCACGCTCTTGCCGGTCTCGGTGGAGCCGGTGAACATCATGAAGTCGACCAGGTCGATCAGCGCGCCCCCGAGCCCGCCGCCGCCGACCGCGACCTGAAACACGCCCGGGGGCATTCCGCACGCGCGCAGTCCCTCCTCGATCAGCAGCGAGGTGAGCGGGGTCACGCTGGAGGGCTTGACGATCACGGCATTGCCCGCCGCCAGCGCCGGCACCGCGTCGCCGACGGTGTTGGTGAAGGGATAGTTCCACGGCCCGATCACGCCGACGAGGCCGACCGGCTCGTAGCGAACCGTGAGCTTGCGGCCGAGCAGGAACGGCGAGCTTGTCCTGATCCTCTCGTCGGCCAGGTATCTGGGCGCCTGCTTGGCCCAGAACCCGAACGCGCTCGCGGCGTAGCCGAGCTCGGCCAGCGCCGCGTCCTCGCGCGTCTTCCCCGTCTCCGAGACGAGCGTGTCCAGGAAGCGATCGGAGTTGTCGAGCACCCATTTCTGCATCCGGCGCAGAACCGCGGCCCGTCCGGAGTACCCCAGCTCGAACCAGCCCGGCTGGGCTGCCCGCGCGAGCCGAGCCATCTCGGTCAGCTGCGGCGGGGTGCACGCCGCAAGGGTCGTGATCACCGCCCCCGTCGCGGGGTTCACGACGTCGATCGAGCTCGCCGCAGCGCCGTCGTCAGTCCGGTGTTCGGCGGTGGTCGCCATCACGCCGCCCTACGATAGATGCTGACCACGGCGGCGCCGCCGAGCCCGATGTTGTGCTGCAGCCCGACCTGCACGCCGTCCACCTGCCGCTGCTCGGCTGTCCCCCGAAGCTGCCAGGTCAGCTCCGAGCACTGCGCCAATCCCGTCGCGCCGAGGGGATGGCCCTTGGAGATCAATCCGCCGCTGGGGTTGACGACGGGGCCGGCGCCCCCGTAGGTGGTCGCCTGCGCCTGCACGAGCTTGTGGCCCTCCCCCTCGGGGGCCAGACCGAGCGCTTCGTAGGTGATCAGCTCGTTGGCGCTGAAGCAGTCGTGCAGCTCGATCACCTGCACGTCCTGCGGGCCCACCTGCGCCTCCTCGTAGGCCAGGCGGGCGGCCTCTCGGCTCATGTCGTAGCCGACGATCTTGATGCAGTCGGCGGTCTCGTCGAACGTGCTGCGAAGGTCGGTGACCATCGCCTGGCCCACGATCTCGATCGCCTGCTCCCACAGGTCGTGCTCGTCGACGAAGCGCTCGCCGGCGACGATCACCGCCCCCGCCCCGTCGGAGGTGGGAGAGCACTGGAGCTTGGTCAGCGGCGCGTGGATCATGGTCGAGTGCTGGATCTCCTGCAGCGTGTACTCGGTCTGGAACTGGGCGTAGGGGTTGCCGGTCGAGTGCTTGTGGTTCTTCCAGGCGATCCACGCGTAGTGCTCGGGTTGCGAGCCATACCTGTCCATGTGATCGCGGCCGGCGTTGCCGAACATCTGCGGGGCAAACGGCGAGGCCTCCGGATGGCGGATCTGCGACATCCGCGCCATGTGCCGGTCGAGCGCCGGCGTGCGGTCGGTGTACTTCATCCCCAGCGATCCGCGTTCCATCTTCTCGAACCCGAGCGCCAGGACGCACTGCGCGAGTCCGCCCTTGACCGCCTGACGGGCCAGGAACAACGCGCTCGACCCGGTCGAGCAGTTGTTGTTGACGTTCAGGACCGGGATCCCGGTCAGCCCCAGCCCGTACACGGCCCGCTGGCCGTAGGTCGAGTCGCCGTACACGTAGCCGACGAAGGCCTGCTCGATCGCGTCGTAGGAGATTCCCGCGTCGGCGAGCGCCTTCCCGCCGGCCTCCTGAGCCCAATCCGGATAGTCGCCCTTCTTGGTGCCGGGCTTGGCGAACTTGGTCATCCCGACCCCGATCACGTAGGTCCTGTGGCTCATCTCGGTCTCCTGTCACTGGTTGGTGCTGCCCGCCTGCGGCGCGGGCAGCACATCCCGGAAGGCATGGGCCACCAATGTTGCCAGAGCGCGGGTCGGGCCCGGCCCGGTCACAGAATCCGCAGCCCGGGGTTCTACGTGTCATGGGCTCTGCCGAACTCAGCGTCGCACCACTGCTGACCGCCGAGGTGTTTGCCGCTGCGCTCGGCGCGGCGACGCGCTACCGGGCTCAGACCGCGAGCGCCGCCGGATGGTTGTTCACGATCGCGAGCAACACGCCGGCCAAGAGCGTCCGTCGTGGTCGCCTCGAGGCAAGGCGAGAAGGCGCGTCGGGATCCCCGCAGCGATCACCGTGGAGGCCGACGAGCTCGAGCGGGTCGAGACCCTGGCAGCACCGACGGTCTGGGTGCTCGAGTTGGTGGGGCGCCTGCCCGCCGACAGGTTCGCCGCCAGCTCCTGCAAGCCGCCGAGCGCGTCGCCAGGCGCTGCTCCACGGGTTCCCCGCGTTCTTTGCCACGGGGTTTTCACCGCCGCGCTTGGCCTCCGCGGCCGATGCTGTCACGTTATGCATGTCATCGGGCTCGGCGCCCGGGGTCTACGACGTCATCCCGGTGAACTGCCCGCCGGTGATGTTCAGCACCTGGCCCGAGACGTAGTTCGACCACGGCGAGCAGAGGAAGAACACGCCGCCGGCGGCCTCCTGGGGGGTGCCCGGTCGGCCGAGGGGGATGAGCATGCTCGCCACGCCGCGCAGCTGGTCGGGGATCCCCAGGGCGATCTTCTCGCCGTCGATCTCGATCACGTTCGACTCCTGCTTGGACGCCGTCAGGCGCGTCTCGATGTAGCCGAAGCAGGCCGCGTTGACGTTGATCTTGAATTGACCCCACTCCTTCGCGAGGGTCTTGGTCAGTCCGACGACGGCCGACTTGCCCGAGGCGTAGTTGGCCTGCCCGGCGTTGCCCATGGTTCCGGAGATCGAGGAGACGTTGACGATCTTACGAAACACCTCGCGACCCTCCTCGCGCTCGCGCTTGGCCGGCTCACGCATGTGGGGAGCGACCGCGCGGCACATGCGGAAGGGGACGATCGAGTGGATCTCGAGCATGCGCTGAAACTGGTGATCGCTCATCTTGTGGAGCGGGGCGTCGAGCGTGTAGCCGGCGTTGTTGACCAGGATGTCGACCTGGCCCCAGGCGTCGATCACGCGCTCGACGACGGCGTCGCAGACGCCCTCCTTGGTCAGGTCGCCGCCGAAGGCGAGCGTCTCGCCGTCGATTTCGTTCGAGGTCTGCTGGGCGAGATCACCGTCGAGATCGTTGATCAGCACCCTGGCTCCCTGCTGGGAGAGCAGCTCCACGGTCGCGCGGCCGATGCCGCGCGCGGAACCGGTGACGATCGCCACCCTGCCGTCGAGGACTCCGGGAACCGTCATCTGGGCTGCCTCCATGGTTCGTGTGGTCGGCGCGGCCTGGTGGGGATGCGCGCTGGCTCGGGGGGTGAGCGCGGGGGATCATGCTACGAGCATCCTCGGGCGCGGATAGGCTGCGCGCGAATGCCGCCAGCTCGGACTCTGTGCCCGCCCGGTGCCGCTGCGCGAAAATGACCCCCGGCTGAGCCCGATCCGCGGGCTGGCCTTCGCGCCGCGGAGTGCCCCCCGCGCGCGGTGGTGGGTGCGGCGCAGCATGCTCCCGATCCCCGCCGTGTACCTCGGGGCGGCGATCTCGGTCGGGGTGGCCTCTCCGGCGATCGACCGCGCGCTGGGGACTCCCCTGACGCGGGGGGTGGGGCTGGGGGTGGACGCGGCGCGTGACGTGCTGAGCGCGACGGCGACCGGGATGATCGCATTCACCGGCCTGGTCGTCTCGAGCGTGCTGCTGCTGGTGCAGTTCGCCGCCAGCCAGTACTCGCCGCGGCTGGTGCTGTGGTTTCGCCCAGTCGGACAAGGTCTCCCAGGCCCTGCTGCTGGGCGCCTTCGTCGTCGTGACCATCCTGGCCGCGCTCGCGTCCAACGCCGCGGTCGGTCGTGGCTTCGGCCTGCTCGACCAATCTATGACCACCAGCGGCCAGCTTCCGGTTCGGCTCACCGTGGTGCTCGTGTTCGGGCTGGTGGTGCTGGCCGACTCGCTGGGGCTCGACGTGATCCTGGGCGAGTTCGCCGCCGGGGTCATCGTCGGTGCCGCGCGGTCATCACCTGCATCGGTTCTCCTCCAAGGTGGACGCGGTCGGATTCGGGTTCCTGATCCCGTTCTTCTTCATCCCCAGCGGCATGAACCTCGACCTCGGTGCCCTGGACGCCAGCGTCGACGGCGTGATCCGGGTGCCGTTGTTCCTCCTCTGCTTTCTGATCGTGCGCGGCCTGCCGGCGCTGTTGCTCTATCGCCGTGAGCTCGGGCGCCGGGACCGGATCGCGCTTGGCCTGTTCTGTTCGGCCCAGCTGCCGCTCGTGGTGGCGATCACCGACCTGGGGGTCGCGCAGGGAGCCATGCGCCCGTCGACGGCCGTGGCGCTGGTCACCGCCGGGGTGCTGTCGGTGCTGGTGTTCCCGACCGTGGCGATCTGGGTGCGAGGAGCGGGGAGCGGGGTCGGCCTCGCCGCCGACCCGGCGCCCGCACCAGCGGCGGCGTCCGAGCCTGAGCCTGGGTAGGTCGGCGGCTAGAGTCACCACCCACCATGAACGCAGCTGACTGGCTGGCCGCCTACGCCGAGAAGCTCGGCCTACAAGCCCCGACGAAGGAGGAGCTCAAGGCCGTGCTCGAGCTGGCGGGCGACGCGGCCCACGCCTCGGAGCGGGTCGCGGCACCGGTGGCGTGCTGGCTGGCGGCCAAGGCGGGGATCGGGCTGGAGGAGGCGATCAGGCTCGCCCGCGAGCTGTCGGAGCCCGATGGCGCCCAGTCGTGAGCAGGGTTTCGGACGCGCGCCCGTATGACGTCGTCCTGTTCGGCGCGACCGGCTTCACCGGCGGTCTGACGGCCGAGTACCTCGCGCGCCACGCCCCGCCCCAGACCCGGATCGCGCTCGCGGGGCGCAACCGCGGGAAGCTCGAGGCGGTCCGCGGCCGGCTCGAACAGGAGCGGTCGGGGATCGGGCTGCTGGAGGCGGACGTGAACGGCAGCGCCTCGATGCGGGAGCTCGCGGCCTCGACCCGGGTCGCGATCAGCACCGTCGGTCCCTATGTCCGCTACGGCGAGGCGCTCGTGGCCGCCTGCGCCGGCGCCGGGACCGACTACGTCGATCTCACCGGAGAGGGCGAGTTCGTCGATCGGATGTGGCTGCGCTACCACGAGTCGGCCCGACGCACCGGCGCGCGTCTGGTGCACTCGTGCGGATTCGACTCGATCCCGTTCGACCTCGGGGTCCTGTTCACGGTGGCGCAGTTGCCCGAGGCGGTCCCGATCCACATCGACGGCTTCGTTCGCGCCTCAGGCACCTTCTCGAGCGGCACCTACCACTCCGCGATCAATGTGATGGGACGACTGGCGCCGGCCGCGCGCGTGGCCCGGGAGCGGCGCGGAAAGGAGATGAGGCCCTCCGGGCGCACGGTGCAGGGGACAGCGGGCAGGCCTCATCACGACTCAGCCCAGGGGGGCTGGGTCGTCCCGGTTCCGACGATCGACCCGCAGACCGTGCTGCGATCGGCGCGGGCCCTGCCCCGGTACGGCCCCGAGTTCAGCTACAGCCACTATCTCGTGGTGGGCCGCCTTCCGGTGCTTCTCGGGATGGCGGGCGCCGTGGCTGCAGGCGTCGCTTTGGCGCAGCTGCCCCCCACCCGTAAGGCGCTGCTGAAGCTCAAGCGCTCAGGCGAGGGGCCGACCTCCGCGCAGCGGGAAAAGGGCTGGTTCCGCGCCCGGTTCGTCGGCCACGGCGGGGGCCAGCGGGTGGTGACGGAGGTCCGCGGCGGCGACCCGGGGTACGGCGAGACGTCCAAGATGCTCGCGGAGTCGGCCCTGTGCCTGGCGCAGGACGACCTGCCCGACCGCGCCGGGCAGCTGACGCCGGCGCTCGCCATGGGCCAGGCGCTGATCGATCGCCTGGTCGCGGCCGGGATCGAGTTCCGGGTGGTGGACCAGCTTCATGGGGTGGACGGGCTCCGGGTCGTGGACTAGCTTCATGCCTGTGACCGCTATACGGAGGAGCCCGTGATGGAGCACAAGTGGACCGCGGCGGAGATTCCCGATCAGACCGGGCGCGTGGCGGTGGTGACCGGCGCCAACAGCGGCCTGGGGTGGGTGAGCGCGCGTGAGCTCGCGCGCGCCGGCGCGCACGTCGTGATGGCCTGCCGCAACCCCGAGAAGGGCGAGCGGGCGGCGAGTGCGATCCGGGCGGCGGTCCCGGGGGCGCAGCTGTCGCTCCGTCAGCTCGACCTGGCCGATCTCGCGTCCGTGCGCAGCTTTGCCGACGGACTGACGGTCGAGATCGATCACCTTGACCTGCTGATCAACAACGCCGGCGTGATGGCGCCACCGCGCGCGAGCACCGTCGACGGGTTCGAGCGCCAGTTCGCCACCAACCACCTCGGTCACTTCGCCCTCGGCGGGCGGCTGCTGGGAAGGCTGCTGGCGGCGCCGGAACCGTGCGTGGTCTCGCTGTCGAGCGTCGCGCACCGGATCGGCAGGTTGGACTTCGACGATCTCCAGAGTGAGCGCAGCTATCACAAGTGGCGCGCCTACGGGCAGTCGAAGCTGGCCACGCTGATGTTCTGCTTCGAGCTCGCGCGCCGGGCCGGCGTCGGCGGGACCGCGCTGCGGAGCGTCGCCGCCCATCCCGGCTACGCCGCGACGAACCTCTCCTTCGCCGGACCGACGGCGTGGTACGAGCGGCCGCTCATGGCGCTCGGGACCAAGCTCCTCGCCCAGAGCGTCGAGATGGGGGCACTGCCGACGCTCTACGCGGCGAGCGCGCCCGATCTCCCCGGGGGGTCGTTCGTCGGCCCCGACGGGATCGGCGAGGCCCGCGGCTATCCCCGGCTGGTCGCGGCGGCGGGGAAGGCCTACGACGAGCAGGCGTGGCTGGCCCTGTGGGAGGTCTCCGAGCGGCTGACCGGCGTGCGCTACGAGTTCCCGTCCGCGCTGCCGGGGTGAGCTGATCAACCCGGGGATCTAGCTCGTGCCGGCGCTCCGGCGTGAACGCGCGAAACCGCCGCCGCCGAGGAGCACCAGCGCCACGACGATGATGACGACGATCAGGACCGTATTGCCCGAGCCGCTGCTCTTGCTCGTGCGTGGGCTACCGCTCGTCTTGGCCGGGGGTGGTGTGGCGGCGGTGGTGGCGCCGGTGAGCGGCAACTGCGTTGCGGTCCCCGATGGGTCGAGGTACACGAGGCCCTTGGCCGTGGTCAGGTGCTGGATGAACGGCATCAGGGCGCCGGTCGTCAGGTTCACCTTGGCGACCTGATTGGGCAGGCCGTCGTTCGCAGCGAGCACGGTGTTCTTGACGAACGGGCCCGTGACCCTGTAGATGGCCGAGGCGCCCGCGGTTGTGCCCCCATTGTCGACCACGTACAGCGTCCCGGCGGCTGAGGTGGTCCAGAGGATGTCGTCGAGTCCGAACGGGGTCTTCAGCACGGTGAGCCCGGTGCCCTGGAAGATGTTGCTGGCGAACACCAGCTCGATCGCGGTCTGGTCGGTGATCACGTAGCTACCACCGAAGCGGGGGCTGTCGGCGGGGACGATGGCGCCCGAGTCGACGTCACCAAGCGAGAGCTTCACGGCTCCGGTTCCCTTGTTGCCTTTGGTCGCCACGGCGTTATCGGCGAAGGTCGGGGTGAGCGTCGCCGTCCCGGTGCCCGTCGGGCTGCTGGGTGCGCTCAGCGCGACCTTGAACACCGCCGTGCCGGCCTTGGGCCCCGAATGTGAGCCGGTGACGAGGATGTGACCCTGGCTGTCGATGCTCACGTGATCGGTGCCTCCGCTTGTTTGCAGCGCCGCCGGAGTACTCGCGGCGTGCGGATCGGGGGAGTAGCGGTAATTGGTGAGCTGCTGACCGGTGGGGGCCGACGGCATGATCGTCGCCAGGTGGGAGTTGGCATCCTCGTCCAGCGTGGCGATCACGCGATGGTTGGCCGGATCGGCACCCAGGCCGTCGATCTTGTCCTTGATCGACCACGTGTTGACGACGCTGCCGTCGAGTCCGTACTCGACGAGGGTGCTGTTGCCGCCCCGGCCGGTGCTCATGGTCTTGTTCTGGCAGCCCATGAACAGGTGTCCGTCGAGGAAGGCGAGGTCGTCGCAGTTCATCGATGGCTTCGGAGCCGCCGCGAGCTTGCTGATCGTGAACCCGGATGGGACCGTCGGCTTTGGCGCCGGCGCGCCCAGCGCTCCAGGCGCCGAGCCGAGCGCAAGGACGGCAAGTCCGGCGAGCAGGCGCGAAAATCGGGTTCGTCGCCGATCCCCTAGCTGAGGCCGGGATTCATGGGCGTTGCGCATCTGCGACTCCTGATCTCGAGGGTCCGGCTGATTGGGCTCGCGGCGCACACGTAGCTTCGCCGCGGGCCACTGGAACCTATGCTGCGCAGCGCCGCATGCCGTGACCAAGTTGTGAACCTCGCGCTACTCGCCCTACTTGAGCTGCGCGGAGGTCCTCTTCAGCAGCAGGCGGGCGACGATCAGCAGCTGGATCTGCTGGGTGCCCTCGAACAGGTCGAGGATCTTCGCGTCGCGGGCCCACTTCTCGAGCAGCTCGCTTTCGCCGTAACCCACCGCCCCGCAGAGCGCGACGCAGCGCAGCGCGATGTCGGTCCCGCAGCGGCCGGCCTTGGCCTTGGCCATCGACGCCTGGAGCGAGTTGGGCTTGCGGTTGTCGGCCATCCAGGCCGCCTGCAGGGTCAGCAGGCGGGCCGACTCGTAGTCTGACTCCATGGCGATGAAGTCCGAGGCGGCCGCGCGCTGAGCGTGAGGGGGAGCGTCGTAATCGATCTCGATTCCCGCCTCGGCGAGCAGCTCCCGCGTGCGCTCGAGGCAGGCGCGGGCGACTCCGATGGCCATCCCCGCCACCAGCGGGCGGGTGTTGTCGAAGGTCTGCATCACGCCGGCGAACCCCCGCTTGGCCTGCACCTCGGGGGTCCCGAGGAGGCTGTCGGCGGGCACCCGGCAGTCCTCGAGGACGAAGTTCGCGGTATCCGAGGCTCGGATACCGAGCTTGTGCTCGAGCCGGTCGAGCTTCAGCCCCGGATTGTCGCGCTCCACTACGAACGACTTGATCGCGCCGCGCCCCTGGTCCCGGTCGAGCGTCGCCCAGACGACGATCAGCTCCGCCCGATCACCGGAGGTCACGAAGATCTTCTCGCCGTTGAGGACGTACTCGTCGCCCTCGCGCCGGGCCGTCGTCCGGATGGCGGCGGAGTCCGAACCGGCTCCGGGCTCGGTGATTGCCATCGCCGCCCATTTGCCGCCGAAGCGCTCGAGCTGCTCCTCGTTGCCGACGGCGGCGATCGCGGCCTGACCGAGGCCCTGACGGGGCATCGTCAGCAGCAGGCCGACGTCGCCCCAGCACAGCTCGATCAGGCCGAGCAGGCTGGCCATGTTGGCGCCGTTGCGGTTGGCCCCGGGGACTCCCGCGCCGGAGGCCAGCGGCGCCGCGGGCGCCGGCGGGACTCCTGGAGCCCCCGGAGCCGCTGGGCCGTCGGGCGCCGCCCCTTCGCCGAGCCCTCCCGCTCCGGCGCCGCCGAGGCCACCGCCCTCGTTCATGCCGTCGATCAGCGCGGCGAGCATGTCGAGCTCCTTGGGGTACTCGTGCTCGGCGCGGTCGTACTTGCGCGAGTTGGCGCGGAGCACCTCCTTGGCGACCTGGTGGGACTGGGTCACCAGGACGCCCAGCTTCCGGGGAATCTCGAGGTTGATCATGGTTGGTGGGACGCTCCCGCTCAGACGAGCAGCGCGCCCTCCATCACCGCCACAGCGCGCAGATCGCGATACCACCGCTCGACCGGGTGCTCCTTGACGTAGCCGTGGCCGCCCAGCAGTTGCACGCCATCGGATCCGATGGCCATTCCGTGCTCGCCGCAGAGCCGCCGCGCCAGCGTGACCTCGCGCGCGAAGCTCATGCCCTGATCCGCCCGGCTGGCGGCGCGGTAGGTGGCCAGGCGCATGCCCTCGAGCTCGATGGCGATGTTGGCAACGGTGAACGCCACCGCCTGGCGGTGGGAGATCGGCTCGCCGAACGCGGTGCGCTCGTTGACATACGGAATCACGTAATCGAGCACCGCCTGCGCGGTGCCCACGGCTAGGGCGCACCAGCCGAGCCGGCTCAGCTGGACGCACTCCCGGTAGACCTCGGGTCGAGCCTCGCCGAGGAGCGCCCCCGCCGGCAGCCTGACGTCCTCGAAGATCAGCCGGCCGGTGGCGGCGGCGCGGACTCCCATCCCGGGATCGGCTTCGACGCTGATCCCCGCGGTCTTCGACTCGACGATGAACAGCGCCGGAGCGCCGCGCCCGCATGCCGCGGCGCCGGCGGGGCCGCGGCCGGGGTCCGGAGCCTCGAGCGCGGCCGCGACGACGAACAGCTCACCGTTTCCCGCGCGCGGAACAAGTGACTTGACCCCCGCGAGGACATATCCACCGTGGGCACGCCGAGCCCGAGTCCGGAGCTTGAACGGGTCAAACAGCCCGTGGGGCTCGAGCACGGCCACCGCGGCGGCGGGAACCTGCTCGCCGAGAAACTCGGTCAGGTATGTGGACTGCTGGTCGGCGTCACCCCACAGGCTGAGCGCCGTCGACACGCCGGCCGACGCCAGGCACGCGAGCGCGATCCCCATGTCCCCGCGCGCGAGCGCCTCGCTCATCAGCACCGAGGTGACCGCGGATCGCTCCGGCACGGCCCCGCCGAGGGCTTCCGGCACGCCGACCATGGCCAATCCGAGCTCGTTGCTCTGGGCCAGGAGCTCGGGGGGCGTCTCACACGCGTAGTCTGCGGCCTGAGCGGCCGGACGAAGCTGCTGAAGGGCGAAGTCGCCCACCGAATCGCGCAGCATCTGCTGCTCGTCGGTCGGACGGAGATCGAACCGGTCGCTCGTTGGCGTCCGAACCTGGCGGGCCGGACGCGAGAGCCGCTGGGCCGCGGCGAAGGTTCGCCCCGTGCGGGCCGCGGCCCGCACCGTGGACTTCGACGCCCCGTGCACGAACCGGTTCGCCGATCGGCGCAGACCGAAGCGATCGACGAGCTCTGACGCCGCGAAACGATTCAGCGCGCGCAGGCCGATGGCCATGCTGCGTTCGGTGAGGTTCGGCGGGGGCGGCATCGGGCGGGCGAAATCTAGTCGCTCAGGCCCCATCGTGGGCGCTTACGCCGCGCGCGTCATGCTTGGCGCAGCATGCGCGTGCTGATCGCCGAGGACGAGCGCAGGCTGGCGGAGGCCATCGCCGCGGCCTGCGTCGCGAGGGGATGGCGGTCGACCTCGCCCCCGACGGCTCGCAGGCGCTGGCCAAGGCGCGGGTGTTTCGTTACGACGTGGTCGTCCTCGACCGCGATCTTCCCGGCGTGCATGGCGACGAGGTGTGCCGCGCGGTGCGCGGCGAGCGTCCGGAGATCGGGATCTTGATGCTGACGGCGGCGGGTGGGCTGGAGGACCTCGTCGAAGGGCTGTCCTTGGGTGCCGACGATTACCTGACCAAGCCGTTCAGGTTCGCCGAGCTCGTGGCGCGGATTCACGCCCTGGCGCGGCGAGCGTCGCCGAGCCGACCCCCGGTGCTGGCCCACCACGGCCTCGAGCTTGACCCCGCCCGCAGGATCCTGACCCGCGCCGGTGCACCGGTGATGCTCGCGCGCAAGGAGTTTGCGGTCCTCGAGGCGCTGATGAGCGCGCAGGGTGCCGCCGTGTCGGCCGAGGAGCTGCTCGAGCGGGTCTGGGACGAGCACGTGGACCCGTTCACCAACGCCGTGCGCATGACGATCATGACGCTGCGACGCAAGCTGGGCGAGCCGGCGGTGATCGAGACGGTGATCGGGGTCGGCTACAGGATGGCGGATGCAGAACCCGGACGGGACGACGGCGTGGATTGCGCCTGAGGTCGCTCGGGATCGACGGCCCGGCACCGAGCATCCGCCTGCGGATGACGGTCATGTACGGACTCGTGTTCCTGATCACCGGCGCCGTCCTGCTGACCATCGGCTACGCGCTCGTAGGCCACAACATCGGTGGTCTGCACTTGCGCCGGAACCTGGGACGGCTCGGCGCGTCCCCGATCCTGTCGCCGCGCCCGCCCGGGTTCGGCGCGGGGCCCGGCGACATGCCGATGGCCATCTTCAAGCAGCTGCACAGCCAGCTCGTAACCGGCGCCCTTCATCGACTGCTGGCCGAGTATGTGCTGGCGCTGGGCCTGATGACCGTGATCTCGGTCGCTGCGGGCTGGTTTCTCGCCGGTCGCGCGCTGGCGCCGCTGCGCGACATCACCGCGACCGCGCGTCGTGTCTCAGGCGAGGACCTCGGCGAGAGGATCGGCCTGGTGGGCCCCGCGGACGAGCTCAAGGAGCTGGCCGACACGTTCGACGGCATGCTCGGGCGCCTGGACGCCGCTTCGAAAGCCAGCGTCACTTCGTCGCCAGCGCGTCGCACGAGCTCCGCACGCCGCTGGCCGTCATGCACACCGAAGTCGACGTCGCGCTGGCCGATCCGGACGCCCGGACTGGCGAGCTGCGGGTCATGGGGGAGGCGGTGCGTGACACCGTCGATAGTTGTGAGCGCCTGATCGAGAGCCTGCTGGTCCTGGCCCGCAGCGAAGCCGCGGCGGGACGCGAGGAGCCGGTCGACGTGGCGGCGCTGGTCGGCGACTGCATCACCGACCTGCGCGCACGGGCGCAGGACGCGCGGATCGAGGTCAGCACCGCTCTCGATCCGGCGTGGACGTGCGGCGAGCCGGGACTGCTCGAGCGGATGACGGCGAACCTCGTGGACAACGGCCTGCGCCACAACCAGCGGGGTGGATACCTGAAGGTATCCACGCACGTGGTCGATCGTCAGGTCCGCCTCGGCGTCCGCAATGGCGGGGCGGTGATCGACCCGGCCCAGGCCCAGACGCTGACCGAGCCGTTCCGCCGCCTCGATCGTGCTCGTGACGGCTTCGGGCTGGGTCTGTCGATCGTGCGCTCGGTGGCGCGAGCGCACGGGGGGACGATCGAGGTGCTCGCGCCGGAGAACGGCGGACTCGAGGTCACCGTGGCGCTGCCGGCGTTCTCCTCGACCGCGGCCGCGATCCTCCCGACAGTGGCCCCGACGAAGGCGAACGTCGTCGTGGCGCGAACCCCGGACGCGCTTACGAAGAGCTGACACCGCACGCGCTAGAACCCTGCCTGCCAACGACCTGTTCTCGCCACGACGGTCGGAGCCCTGTCCATGCGATCCACTTCAACTTCCACGTCCTCGATTCGCCGTCGTCCTGTCGCGGTCGGTCTGATCTGCGTCGCGCTGGTCGCCGGCCTCAGCGCGTGCGGATCCTCGAGCTCGTCCACCGGCGCGTCCGGCGGCAGCACGGGTGGGGGCGCCGCCACCAGCGGCGCGCGGGCCCAGGCCCGGCTGAATCTCGCCAAGTGCTTCCGCTCCCACGGGGTCAACGTCCCTGATCCGTCCACCGGAGGCGGTCCCGCCGGAGGTGGCGGCATTTTTCGTACGCTGCGCAACTATCCCCGGGCGCAGGTGACGAGTGCGGAACAGTCCTGCCGGCAGTATCTCGTGCAGGCCTTCCCGCGGCTCAACGAGACTCCCGCCCAGCGGGCTCAGCGGCAGGCCCAGCTCGTCAAGTTCGCCGAGTGCATGCGCTCGCATGGGGTCAACGTTCCCGATCCGAGCACCGGCAGCACCGGCGGCACCGGCGGCGGCTTCGGCTTCGGTCGTGGGTTCCGATCGATCGACCACAACAGCCCATCGTTCAAGGCCGCCAACACGGCCTGCGCGAGCCTGCGACCGAGGTTCGGGCGCGGCGGTGGCGGTGGCGGCGGGGGGGGCGGCGCCGGTGGCTAGGGGGTCGCGGCGAGGGTTCGTGGGGCGCCTGTGGGGGCGTGAGCGCCTGTCGCGTCTCGCCGGCGATGGTCGTTGGCGGAAGGTCGGCGGTGCCGCTGCTCCCCTCGTCGTGATCGCGATCGTGATCGGCGTCGTGCTGCCAGGATCGAGCCACGGTGCCGGCCAGCCGACCAAGAGCTCGAGCGCGGCGGCCGTGCAGCGCCGGGATCTGGTCGCCACCGACACCGAGTCGGGAACCCTGAGCTATGCCGATCCGCAGACCGTGTTCAACCGGCTGAGCGGCACGATCACTGCCTTGCCGGTCGTGGGCCAGCTGATCAAGATCGGCCAGACCCTCTACCAGGTCAACGGCTCTCCGGTGGTGCTGTTCGACGGGACGGTTCCCGCGTACCGTGATCTGTCCTCGGGGGTGGGTGGGTGACGGATTCGATGTCCAGGAGCTCAAGCAGAACCTCGTCGCGCTGGGCTTCGACCCCAACCACCAGATCACGATCAACCAGACCTTCGATGCCGCCACCACCACCGCGGTCGATCGTTGGCAGGCCTCGCACGGGGCGACTCAGACGGGCACCGTCACGCTCGGTCAGATCGTCTTCCTCCCCGGGCCGGAGCGGATCACCACGATCAACACTGTGCTGGGGTCGACCGGCGGCGCCGGCAACGGCGGGGGCGGGAGTGGCGCCGCGGGCACCAGCGGCTCCGCGGCGAGCGCCACCGCCACCTCGAGCTCGGCGTCGGGCGCGCGCTCGTCGGTGGCAACCAGCACCGCGAGCACCAGCCTCGCGACCCAGCAGACCGAGTTCGTCAGCTTGACCACATCGGCCGTCGGCGTGCCCACGCCCGCCGGGGAGCCCAGGTCCGTCGGGGAGCCCGCATCGGTGGGAAGCTCCACTTCGAGCAGCGGCGACCAGCTCGCCAACGCGGGCCAGACGTCCGGCCGTCCGGGCGCCACGGCGCCGTGCGGTCCTGCCGTCGGATCGGCCCGCAAGCACGTGGTCCGCGCGATCCCCCCGACCGTCAAATGCGATCAGGCCTCCGGGCGCGGAACCAACCGCAAGGGCAGCGGGTTGCCGCGCAAGAAGCCGGTCAGCAACTCGACGATCGCCGCCGCGCTGCTGGCGCTGCTCAAGGCGGAGGCACTCGAGCTGAAGCAGGGACGGACCCCATCCGGTGCTTCGGGTGCAGCGGGAGGCCGGACAGGAGGGGGCACGACGAGTGCCGGCGGGACTCGCTCGGGCGGTGGAGTCTCGGGTTCGGCCGGCGGTGCCTCGCGTTCGGGCGGTGGGGGCGGTGCCTCACGTTCAGGTGCGGGTGGGAGCGCTACGCGATCGGGCGCGAGCTCCGGCGGTGCGGGCGGAGGCTCCGGCGGTGCGGGCGGAGGCTCCGGCGGTGCCGGCTCCGGCGGAGCGGGCACGAGTGGGTCGGGGTCCGGCTCCGCGAGCGGCGGCTCGGCCGCGCAGGCGATCCTGCAGACGACCTCGACCCAGGAGGTCGTCACCGTCAACCTCGACGCGACCAAGCAGAGCGAGGCGGCGGTGGGTGAGCAGGTCACCGTGCAGCTGCCGAGCGGAAACACGAGCAACGGCAAGATCACGCACGTCAGCACGGTGGCGCAGACCGCCGCCAGCAGCTCGTCGTCGGGCGGGGCCGGGGGTGCCGCGTCGGGGACGCCCTCGGCGACCGTACCGATCACGATCACGCTCGCCGGACACCGGTCCGGCGAGGGACTGGACCAGGCCGCGGTGAGCGTCAACTTTCAGCAGCAGAAGGCCAGGAACGTCCTCTCGGTGCCCGTGACATCGCTGCTGGCGACCGCCGGCGGCGGCTACCAGGTGCAGGAGGTCGCGCCGCCGCATCGCCTGATCCCGGTCACGCCCGGTCTGTTCGCCGCCGGTTACGTGCAGATCTTTGGAGCTGAGATCTACCCCGGCCTTCAGGTCACCGATTCGCAGGGTTAACCGCGTTGCCCGCAACGCCCCCCGCAACCGATGCGCCATCCACCGGCACCGATGGCGTGGTGCTGCGCCTGCGCGACGTCGGCAAGGAGTATCCGGGGGGAGTCCACGCGCTGAGCCGGGTGAGCGTCGAGATTCAGACCGGTGATCAGGTGGCGGTGGTCGGCCCATCGGGTTCGGGAAAGACGACGATGCTGACCATCCTCGGCACGCTGGAGCGTCCCACCTCCGGCTCGGTGCAGGTGGCCGGGCGCGATGTCGTCGAGGCGTCAGACGCCGAGCTCGCCGGGCTGCGAGCCCACGAGATCGGGTTCGTGTTCCAGGGTTTCCACCTCCAGGACTCGATGACGGCGGTCGAGAACGTGGCCAACGGGATGCTGTACACCGGCGCTCCGGCCTGCGAGCGCCGTGAGGCGGGGCAGGCGGCGCTGGAGCGCGTCGGCCTGGGTCATCGGCTGACCCACCGGCCCCAGCAGCTGTCGGGAGGCGAGCGTCAGCGAGTCGCGATCGCGCGCGCGCTGGCCAAGCGTCCGGTGATCATCCTCGCCGACGAGCCGACCGGAAACCTCGACTCGAAATCGGGCACCGAGGTGCTCGACCTGCTGCACGAGCTGGCCGCCGACGGGGCGACGCTGGCGCTGATCACCCACCACGAGCACATCGCGGAGAGCTTCCCGCGCCGGATCCAGATGCGCGACGGTGAGATCGTCGGGGACGAGCGACGGTGAGCGTCGCGCTGCGCCGGCCCCGGGTCCGGCTGCCCGGCCGCCGTCCCCAGGACGTGGCGCGCATGCCCGCCCACGAGCTGATGGCGGTCGCGCTCCAGGGGCTGGCGACGCGCAAGGTCCGGGCCTCGCAGTCGGCGCTGGGGATCGCGATCGGGATCGGCGCGATGGTCGCCGTGGTGGGCGTGTCGGCATCCAGTCAGGCCAACCTGCTCTCGACCATCGACAAGCTGGGTACGAACCTGTTGACGCTCGCCCCCGGAACCACGTTCTTGGGCGCGAGCGAGGTTCTGCCGAGCACGGCCCTGGCCAGCGTCGACCACATGCCGGCCGTGGAGCGCGACGCCGGCGTGTACCAGGTCTCCGGCGCCACGGTGCGTCGCACGAGATACGTGCCGGCTGAGCAGACGGGGGGCATCGGCGTGGACGCCACCGATCCGGGACTGCTCGCCGCGGTCGGTGGTCAGCTCTCCACGGGCCATTTCCTCGGTGCCGCCACCGAGCATTTTCCGACCGTGGTGCTCGGGGCGCAGGCGGCGAGCACCCTCCAGATCCAGAGCGTGGCCGGGCACCTGCAGGTGTTCCTCGGCGGGACGTGGTTCGCCGTGATCGGGACCCTCCGGCCGGTTCTCCTCGATCCGGGCCTCGACAGCACCGCGTTCATCGGGCTGCCGGTCGCGCAGCGGCGGTTCCAGACCCAGCCCAACCCGTCCGAGATCTACGTCCGCGCCAACGTCAATCAGGTGACCCAGGTCTCAAACCTGCTGGCCGCGACTGCGGATCCTCAGAACGCCGACGGCGTCCAGGTGAGCCGGCCATCGGACGCGCTCGAGGCGCGGGCCGCAGCCAGGGGGCAGTTCACCACGCTGCTGCTGGGGCTGGGTGCGATCGCCCTGCTCGTGGGGGCGATCGGGATCGCCAACATCATGGTCATCTCGGTGCGCGAGCGGCGGGGGGAGATCGGCTTGAGACGGGCGCTCGGCGCCACCAGGCGCCACATCAGCTCTCAGTTCCTGGCCGAGTCTGGCGCTGCTCGCGGCCCTCGGAGGAGTCGCCGGGCTGCTGCTCGGGGCGCTCGCCACCTGGGGCTACTCGCTGGCCCAGAACCAGCCGCTGGTGATCCCGGTTTACGCGCTGATCGCCGCTCCCGCCGCCGGGCTGGCCATCGGAGCCATTGCGGGCGTGTATCCGGCGGCGAAAGCGGCACGGCTGAGCCCGACGGAGGCGCTGCGGGCGTCGTAGGTTGTGGGGAGTCCAGCTGGGGCCGGCACTTGCAGAGTCGCGGGCCCTAGCCTCCAGTCCAGATGTCCGAGTCTGAGCTGCTGTGGACGCCTTCACTCGAACGGATCGAGCGGGCCACGCTCACGTGCTACCGGGCGTGGCTCGAGCAGGCGCGGGGGCTGCGCTTCGGAGACTACGAGGCGCTGTGGCGGTGGTCGGTCGACGATCTCGAGGGATTCTGGAGCTCGGTGGCGGAGTTCTTCGAGCTCCGCTTCGAGCTTCCCGGCTCGCGCGTGCTGGGGGACCGGACGATGCCGGGAGCGCAGTGGTTTCCGGGCGCGCGGCTGAGCTATCCCGAGCACATCTTCCGGGGCAGGGACGACGGAGACGTGGCCCTGCTTCATGCCTCCGAGCTGCGTCCACTGGCGTCGGAGTGGAGCTGGGGGCAGCTGCGCGCTCAGACCGCCGCGATCGCGTCCGGCCTGCGGGCGGTCGGGGTGGGTGAGGGCGACCGGGTGGCCGCCTACCTCCCGAACATCCCCGAGACGGTGGCGAGCTTCCTCGCCTGCGCGTCGATCGGCGCGGTCTGGTCCGCGGCCGCGCCCGAGTTCGGCGCGCGTGGCGTGATCGACCGCTTTGCACAGATCGAGCCCAAGGTGCTGCTGGCCATCGACGGGTATCGATACGGCGGCCGGGACTACGACCGGCGTGCCGCCGTGCAGGAGATCGCGGGCGAGATCCCTTCGCTTCAGCGGGTCGTGACGCTCGGGTACCTGGACCGCTCGGGCTGGGAGCCGGGATTTCTCGGCGCCGCGACGGAGCTGTCGTTCGCTGCCGTCGCGTTCGAGCACCCGCTCTGGGTCCTCTACAGCTCCGGTACCACCGGGCTGCCCAAGCCGATCGTCCACAGCCACGGCGGGATCCTGCTCGAGCAGCTCAAGATGAGCCACCTGCACCTCGATGCGCAGCGGGGGGACCGCGTGTTCTGGTTCTCGACCACCGGATGGATGATGTGGAACTTCCTCGTCGGTGTCCTGCTCACCGACGCGGCGATCGTCATGTTCGACGGCAACCCCGGCCACCCCGACCTCGGGAGCCTGTGGGACCTCGCCGAGCAGACGCGCATGACCTGCTTCGGCACCAGCCCGGCGTTCATCGGCGCCTGCCGGAAGACTTCGCTGCACCCGGCGGCGGGGCGCGACCTGAGTGCGCTGCGGGCGGTGGGTTCGACGGGCTCCCCGCTCACGCCGGAGGGGTTCCGCTGGGTCTACGACGAGCTCGGCTCGGACACGTGGCTGTTCTCCACCTCCGGGGGCACGGACATGTGCACCGCGTTCGTCGGCGGAGTGCCGACCCTGCCGGTCCGGGGGGGCGAGATTCAGGCCCGGGCGCTGGGGGCGAGCGTGGAGGCCTGGAACGCAGCGGGCCAGCCCCTGGTCGGCGAGGTCGGGGAGCTCGTGATCACCCGGCCGATGCCCTCGATGCCGATCTACTTCTGGGGCGACCCCGCCGGAGAGCGCTATCGCGAGAGCTACTTCTCGATGTTCCCCGGCGTCTGGCGTCACGGCGACTGGATCGAGATCACGGCGCGGGGCAGCGCGATCATCTACGGACGCTCGGACTCGACGATCAATCGCGGCGGGGTGCGGATGGGAACCAGCGAGATCTATCGCGCCGTGCTCGCGATCCCGGAGGTGCTCGACGCGCTGGTGGTCGATCTGCCGCGGACGGGGACCGATGGCTGGATCGCGCTGTTCGTGGTGCTGGCCCGCGTCGGATCGCTTGACGAGGAGCTGGTGGCGCAGATCAAGGCACGGATTCGCGTGGACTGCTCGCCTCGCCACGTGCCCGACGAGATCCGCCAGATCGACGAGGTCCCCCGCACGCTGTCGGGCAAGGTGCTCGAGGTCCCGGTGAAGCGGATCCTGACCGGGACCCCACCGGCCCAGGCCGTCAGCCGAGAGTCGCTGGCCAATCCCGCCGCGCTCGATCACCTCGTGGCGCTTGCGGCGGGGAGCGAGCGTGGGGGTGGGGAGGACGCCGCGTAGGCCGGCGGCCGCGACCGCGTGTGGGGCGGCCGCGACCGCGGGTGACAGAAGAGTCATGGCCTGTGGCAACTGTGTGACGTTATGGCGGGATGGCCGCGAACGAGGGCCCCGGGTGGGCCAAACTGGCCAGGGTGACGAAAAATGTCTCACACCATGGAGCAAAAGTGATCAGGCTCATGTGGCGCGAGCGGCTGTTCCGGGCGTCCCGGCTGACCCGGGCGTCCCGGCTGACCCGGGCGTCCCGGCTGTCCCGGTTGACCAAGCGATCGCCGAGATCGCCGCCCGCCAGCATGGCAACGTCACCCGGTGTCAGCTGCTCGGCTTGGGCCTCGGATCCAGCGCCATCACCTACCGCCTGAAGCTCGGCCGCCTGTACCGCGTGTTCGCGGGCGTCTACGCCGTCGGCCATCCCGCTACAACGGCGCTGGATCGTGCCGCGGCGGCGGTGCTGGCCTGCGGGCCCGGCGCTGTCCTCAGCCACGGCTCTGCCGGCGTTCTCTGGGGCGTGTCGAAGGTCTGGCGCCCGCCGTTTGAGGTCACCGCGCCATCGGGCCACGGGCACCGCGGCATTCGCGTCCATCGCTCGGTGGCGCTGATCCGCCACGACATGCGAACGCACCTCGGTGTCAGCGTGACGAGCCCGGCGCGTACGGTTCTGGACCTGGCGCCACGACTCGAGGACCGTGCGCTGGCGCGGGGGATCAACGACCTGCGGATCGCTCGTCGTCTCAGCGTGGATGACCTGGCAGAGCTGCTCGAGAGGTGCCAGAGGCATCCGGGCGCCAGGCGCGTGCGGCCGTTCGTCAACGCCCGTACCGGTCCCACGCGCTCGGTGTTCGAAGACGCCTTCGTCGCGTTCGCCCAGCGCTTCGAGCTACCCCGTCCCCAGTGCAACGTGCACGTCGCCGGACACGAGGTCGATGCCGTGTTCGCTGCCGAGCGGGTGATCGTCGAGCTGGACGGGTTCGAGTTCCACCGCGACCGCGGCGCTTTCGAGCGCGACCGGAACCGAGATGCCGACACCCTGGCCGCCGGATTCGTGACCGTGCGGATAACCTGGGCGCGTCTGAGCGAGTCCGCGCGTCATGAGGCGCGGCGACTCCACGCGATCCTCGAGCAGCGCCGCGCGTAGGCGGCGCCGGCGCCCGAATGGGTTTTGTGTGGGGAGGCGGGCCGACGCCCGACTCGCGTCGCGCGTAGAGGCGTGTCGGGTCCCGCCGACGAGCCCGCCATACTGACTGAGACGACGAGCTCGGCTGCGTCTTACGTACTTCTCATCGTGTTCTGAGGGGTTTCTGATCGGCGGGTGGTCTACTGGCAGAACATGAACTTGGCGTTCCTTTAGGAGAAATCGATCATGAGCCTCTTCAAGCGTGTACTTCCAATCCTCGGCGGCGCCATCGCGGGCGGGGTGATCGCGCTGGTGGTGGCCAGCGGGAGCACCACGACTCACACGGTCACCACCACCGTGGCGCAGGCTCCCCTGAGCTCCACGGTCCCCACGTCGCTGAGCACGGGCCGAGGGATGACCGTCAACCAGATCTACCGGGCCACCAGTCCCGGCGTCGTCGACATCATCGTCACGTCCACGAGCAACGCCGGCGGCCTGGGATTGTTCGGCCAACAGGGCCCGCAGAAGGGCGAGGGCGCTGGTGTGGTGTTCGACACCAAGGGCGACATCCTCACCGACCAGCACGTGGTCGCCAACGCGTCCTCGGTGATGGTCAACTTCCAGGACGGACGCAAGGCCAAGGCCACGGTCCTCGGGACCGATCCGTCCACCGACGTCGGCGTGATCCACGTCGACGTACCGGCCTCAGAGCTCCATCCGATCCCCTTTGCCGACTCCTCAGCGGCACAGGTCGGCGATCCGGTGGTCGCGATCGGCAGCCCGTTCAGCCTCCCGGAGACCACGACCGCGGGCATCGTGAGCGCGGTGGGACGCGGCATCCAGGCACCCAACAGCTTCACCATCCCGGGTGCGATCCAGACCGATGCCGCGATCAACCCCGGCAACTCGGGCGGTCCGCTGCTCGACGCCCGCGGCCAGGTGCTCGGCCTCAACGACCAGATCCAGACCCAGTCGGGCTCGAGCGCCGGTGTCGGCTTTGCGGTGCCGTCCAACGCCGCGAGCAAGGTAGCCGGCGAGATCATCGCCGGCCACCGGGTCACCCATCCCTACGTCGGCGTCAGCCTGCAGGCCAACAGCAGCGGCGGCGCGAAGATCTCGACCCAGCCCGACCAGCGGGGCACGCCCCCGATCCAGCCCGGCTCGCCGGCGGCGACCGCGGGCCTGCAACCCGGTGATCTGGTCACCGCGATCAACGGCAAGGCGATCGCCACGACCGAGCAGTTCATCGCCACCATCGCCAGTTACTCCCCTGGAGACACCGTCTCGCTGACGGTCACGCGCGGCGGTCAGACCCGGAACGTGAGGCTGAAGCTCGGCACTGCGCCCGCGAGGGCGCCCGGCGGCGGTCCGCCCCCCGGCTAGCCCTCCGGCCACCGGGCTCCCGGCGAGCACCGACCCCCCTCGGTCTGCGGACAGCCCCCCCCCGGCCACTAGCCGGGGGGGCTCGACGCCTGCGCCAGCGCTCGCTCCATCAGCTCGCGGTGGACCGAGCGCCGTCCGCCGGTGCGCCGAGCCCAGCGGCCGTCAGGGTCGAGCGTCCACGCGAACGTGTCGTCGGCGAGACAGCGGTCCAGCGTGTCCTGCAGCTCGGCCCGGAGCTCCTCGTTCTGGATCGGCACCAGCAGCTCGACCCGGGTGTCGAGGTTGCGGGGCATCAAGTCGGCCGAGCCGATGTAGAAGCTGTGCTCGTCACCGCGATGGAACGAGAAGATGCGAGAGTGCTCGAGGAACCGCCCGACGACCGAGACGACCCTGATCGTCTCACTGACCCCCGGCACTCCCGGCCTCAGGCAGCAGATCCCGCGCACGTTGAGGTCGATCGGCACGCCCGCGCGGGAAGCTCGATACAGGGCCTCGATGCAGCGGCGGTCAACCAGAGCGTTCATCTTCATCGCGATCCGGGCGTCCTCGCCTGCCTCGTGGGCGGCCACCGTTGCATCGATCTCCTCGATCAGCGGCTCGCGCAGCCACCCGGGAGCCACGAGCACCTTGCGCTGGCGGTCCGGGTGGCCGTAGCCGGTCAGGGCGTTGAACAGGTTCGCGACCTCCTCACCGATCTCAGGATCAGTGGTGAACAGGCCGAAGTCCTCGTACAGCCGAGCGTTCTTGGCGTGGAAGTTGCCGGTTCCGATCATCACGTAGTGACGGACCCCGCCCCGCTCACGGCGCACGACGAGGATCGCCTTGGCGTGGGTCTTGAGCCCGGGAATCCCGTGGACCACGTGGGCGCCCACCTCCTCCAGCGCGCGTGACCAGTGAATGTTCACGCGCTCGTCGAAGCGCGCCTTGAGCTCCACCATGCAGACGGCCTGCTTGCCCTTCTCGGCGGCCTGGATCAGCGATGGCACGAGCGCCGAGTCGTCGGAGGTTCGGTACACGGTCATCTTGATCGCCAGCACCTTGGGATCCTCGACCGCCTGCTTGATGAATCGCTCCACGCTGGTCGAGAACGATTGGTAGGGGTAGTGGACCAGCACCTCCCCGGCCCGCATCGCGGCGAGCACGTCGGGCTGATCGTCGCTGCCTCCGGGGCCGGGGCGTAGCGCGGGATGGGTGAGCGGCGTCCAGGAAGGCTGGCGCAGGTCGCCGTGCCCGTCGATCCCCGCGATCTCCCACAGGTCGCTCATGTCGAGCAGCCCCTCGACGTCATACACCTGGACCTCGTCCACGTCGAGCCACTCGATCAAGCGCGCGCGCAACGCTGGGTCCATGCTCGCGCCGACCTCGAGCCGCACCACCTCGCCGAAGCGCCGCCGCCGTAGCTCGTCCTCGACCGCCTGCAGAAGGTCGTCAGCCTCGTCGGACACTTCGAAGTCGGCGTCGCGAGTGACCCGGAACAGGTCGTAGCTGACGATCTCCATGCCCGGGAACAGCGTGCTCAGGTGTCGTGCGATCACGTCCTCGAGCGGGATGAAGGTGTTCTCGCAGATCTCCACGAAGCGCGGCAGGACCTCCTTGGGCACCTTGACCCGAGCGAACACGTCATGGTCGAGGTCGGGGTCGCGCAGTCCCACGATCAGGCTGAGGGACAGGTTGGAGATGTAGGGGAAGGGTCGTCCAGGCCCGACCGCGAGCGGGGTCAGCGCGGGGAAGATCTGCTCCCGGAAGTGGCGCTCGATCACTTCCGCGGGCGCGTCGGACCCCTCGCAGGAGACGATCCTGATCGCCTGCCGGGCCAACTCCGGACGGATGACCTCCGTGAACTGTCGGGCGTGGCGGCGTCCGAGGCGTCCAACGATGTCGGCAATCGCCTCGAGCATCGCACTCGGCGAAAGACCGTCGGGCCCGCGGGCGTCGATCCGAGCGTCGAGCTGGTCGTGGACGCCCGCCACGCGAACCATGAAGAACTCGTCCAGATTGGTGACGAAGATGGCCAGGAACTTGAGTCGCTCGATCAGGGCCAGCGACTCATCCTCGGCGAGCTGGAGCACGCGGTCGTTGAAGTCAAGCCACGACAGCTCGCGATTGGAGTAGAGCGACGGGTCGGAAAGCTCGAGCGTCGCCGTCACTGCGCTACCGCCGGCTTGCGCGTCGTCCCGCGGCGTGCCATCACCCGCGCCGTCGCCGGCCGCGCCGTCGCCGGCCGCACCGTCGTGGGTGGTCTCGCGGCCGCGATCGGTCACGAGACCGGGTCCTCGAGCGCTGCGATCGCGCTGAGCTCGCCGGGACGCAGCAGAGCCACCAGCTCGCCCTTGGCGATCCCGGCCAAGCCACCCTTGCGCATTCGCGCCTGGGCCCCGGTGAGGTTGTGGAGCGTGAGCGAGAACGACGGATCGTGTCCGACCAGCAGCACGTCTCCGAGCCCGGCCGTCAGCTGGTGCACGTCGAAGGGCTCGCCGGAGAGCGCCGATTCGATCGTCACCGGCAGGCCCAGCGGCTCGCAGGCCTGAGTCGCGGTCTGCACCGCTCGGAGCTTCGGGCTGGAGATGCAGACGTCGATGTTCGTGCCCAGGCGAGCGAGCGCGGCGCCCGCCGCCTGCGCCTGGCGAAAGCCGCGGGCGGTCAGTGGCCGCTCGGCGTCGGGGAGCCCATCGGCGGCCTCTCCGTGCCTGAGCAGCCAGATCATCGGGCGAACTCTACGCAACTCAGCCCACGACCAGGCGGCGGCCGAAGACGCGCTGGAACACCTCGCCGTCGCCGTAGCGCTCGACGCTCCAGCGCGGGAGGGTGAGATCTCCCGCCGCCTCCAGGTGGAGATCGACGCCATCGCCGTTGGTACGCAAGCGCGCCTGCGAGACGGACTGGTCGCGGCCGCGCTCCAGGTGCTCGGCGAGCCGCAGGATCACCGAGCAGCGCTCGAGCAGCTGCTCGTCCCCCTTCCGGGCGAACGGTGCCATCTCGCCGAGCTTCGGCGTCCCCTTGCG
>JBPCPO010000113.1:0-11356 GCA_050999075.1 Solirubrobacteraceae bacterium | reverse complement strand
CAACACGCTTGACCTCGCGCGCGTGGCCGACCGGGTGGGCTATCACCGCTACTGGGTGGCCGAGCACCACGGGACCCCGATGCTCGCCGGTGCCAGCCCTGAGGTGCTGATCGGGCCGATCGCCGCGGCGACAAGCCGGCTGCGTATCGGCAGCGGCGGGGTGCTGCTCCCCCACTACAGCCCGCTGAAGGTGGCGGAGTGCTTCAGCATCCTCAGCGCGCTGTTCCCAGGAAGGATCGATCTCGGTCTCGGAAGGTCGCCGGGCACCGACCGCGTCACCATGCGCGCCCTGCAGCGCGACCGTCGTGCCGCGGCCCCCGACGACTTCCCCGAGCAGCTCGCGGAGCTGCTGGCCTATCTGGAGGATCGCTTCGAGCCCGGGGACCCGTTCGGACGTCTGGCGGCGCTGCCCGGCGGCGATGAGCGCCCGGAGGTCTGGCTGCTGGGCTCCTCGTCTGACAGCGCCGCCTGGGCGGCCGAGCTGGGCCTGCCCTACGCGTTCGCGGACTTCATCAATCCCGACCGGGGAGCTAGCGTCGAGCGCTACCGGAAGGGGTTGGTCGGCTCGCCGGCGCAGTCGCGGTCCACGACGTGCGCTCCGCCGCGTGCACGTGTGGCGGTCGCGGTGTGGGCGATCTGTGCCGAGACCGATCTCGAAGCCCACCGGCTGGCCAGCTCGAGCCGCATGAGCATGACGCTGCTGCGTCAGGGCCTGCACATCCCCGTGCCCCCGATCGCAAAGGCCGAGCGATTTCTGGCCGGGCGGCGGGACTCGGCTGCGCTGGTTGGTCCATCAGGACGGCCCTGGCGGGCGGTGCTCGGGTCGCCGGACACGGTACGTGCCGGTCTGGAGGCGGTCGCGGCGGAGTACGGAGCCGAGGAGGTGATCGTCGTCGGCATAACCCACGACCACGCCGCCCGGCGGCGCTCCTACGAGCTGATCGCGCAGGCGTTCGAGCTGCCCGGGGCGCGGACGGGCGTGGCCGCCCAAACGAAGGCACCCGAAACTCCTTGGGCTCAGCCCGGAGCCGCGTGATGCGTGACTACGTGCGTCACCGCGCGGCAGGCTGGGCAGGCGCCAACGAACGAATCGCCGGCCAGCGCGTCGCGGACGCGCGGGGGCAGGGGAGGGGGATCGTCGCCGCGGCCGCGTGCCCGCTCAGCCAGCGTCTCGAAGTGCGGCTCGTGCTCGTGAGGCTCGAACGGGATCGGCGTGCCGCACCAGGGACAGAACTGAGGGCGGGGCGGAGCGGTAGTCATGATTCAGAAGATACGCGAGCCGGTGGCCGATCGGCTCCGCCCTCGGTCCGTCCCGCTACCCACAGACCGAGCACCGCCAGGCCCACGAGCCCGAGCAGGATACCCAGGTCGCGAAGAGCATCCTTGGCCGTGCTCGACAGACGAGGGTGCTTCGTCACGCTGGCCACCCCTTCTGCGAGGTCCTGCTTCTGGGTCGCGGCCGTCCCCGCCCGGGTGTCGGTCCAAACCCCCAACGCCGAGCGAGCGTCGGAGATCAGACCGAGCCGGCTGCCGAGATCGGGCAGCCCTTCCTTGGCGCCGAAGCCGATCCTCGAGTCGAACGGGCGGCTCGAGAGGGTTACGTGCGGCGAGAAGGTCCTGCCGTGATCGAAGGAGGACTGGAGCGAGACCTCATTCATGATGTTCCGCGGGTCGGCGCGGCGATCGTAGTACAAGGCATCGAGGCGGCCGTCGGGTGCCACCGAGAGCTTGGGCAGGTACTGAGCGGTGCCGTCGTGGGGCTTGGTGTCGTTGACGCGAGTTGGACCGTGCCAGCGCGAAGCGCCCGGGGCCAGGGACCACAGCAACACGTCGGGATCACCGAAGCGGCCATCCTGGAAGGAGGCGTATACGCGATCGCTGCGGTCGATCGCCACCGATGGGAACGGGGGCAGGAATACGATGAAGCGCTGGGTGGGCACGACGCGGTTGTCGACGACTGACTCCCCCCAGGTGGATCCGCCGTCGAGCGAGCGCGCCAGCACGAGCGTGAAGCGCCCGCCGTACGGTGGCCCGCCCCTGCCGCCGTGCTCGCCGAGATAGTCCAGATCGTCGGCGCCGAGGTCGAGGTAGAGCACGTAGAGCTCGCCCTTGGGTCCCACGACTGGCGACGGTGCGACCACCCGTAGCCGTGCCGGGTTGCTCACCCGCACCGGCCGGCCCCAGGTTGTCCCTCCGTCGTCGGAGCGAGCCGCCTCGATCGGATTCCCCGGGCTGGTGAACCGAAGGGTCCCTACGGAGGAGCCCTGCAGCCAGGTCATGTACAGACGCCGGGGCCTGGTGGGGTCAGCCGTGAGGTGGACCTGAAAGGCCAGCGGTCCGAGCACTCGGACTGGCGTCGAGAGCGTCCGTCCGCCATCGTGCGAGGTCGAGATCCACTCGGCGTGCGGGACATTGCCCCGGCCCTTCAGCGTGACGAAGGCCAGGTACAGAGTGCCGTCGGCCGAGAACGCGACATCGGGCGCGTAGCACTTCGCCTCCTCTCCCTTCGGCGCCGGGATCGGCGTCTGGGTCCACCTTCGCCCCCCGTCGGAGGACACGTTCAAGGCGCAGGAGAAGAACGGCGTGTCGATCCGGCTGGCAACCGCCAGGTTCTTCGGTTGCACCGGGTTGGCCACCAGCGTCGGCGAGTTGTAGGCGCTGATGTCGGCGAGGTTGAGCGCCCCAGCGCTGATCGGCGCATCGTGGCCGGCCAGGGCAACGGTCGGGGCGCGATCCTTGATCCCTGAGAGCAGCACCAACCCGATCGCCACCAGAATCAGCGAAGCGCTGATCAGCAGCGACAGCAGCGAGCCCCGGAGCCGATCCTGGCCCCCGGGGCTCGCTGCTTCACTCGATTGAGGCTCGGCCGCCGTCGCCTCCGGCGCGCCGTCCCCCGATCGCATTACCTCTCAGACGCCCGGGAGCTCTTGCCCGTGGACGATGCCTTCGCGCGCCGCCGCTGCTCCGCGACGACGAACGCTCCACCCATGAGTCCCACGAGCCCAAAGGCAAGGATCGCGATACCGGCCACGACCCCCGATCCGAGGCCGCTGCTCTGTCCGCTCGATGCGGGAGTCGCAGATGCCAGGGCGGTTGACCTCGACGGAGAGGCGACGCCGCTCCAGAGGTCGCCGGTGGCGCTGCGGGTCGACGGAGCCGGTGAGGGCGCGCGTGCTGGCCGCACGGGGTGTGACTTACCGGCCTTGGCCTTGGCCTTCGCCTTGGGAGCCGTCGAGCTGGCAAAGACGGGCTGTCCGTGCGAACCCTGAACCACGCCCGCGGTAGCTCCGCTCACGCGGGCCCGCAGTGCCGGGGCCCCGAAGGTGGACCCGCTCGTGCCCACGGGGGCCGTCGCAACCGGTGCCGGCGCGGAGCCGGATCCGACCCCATTGCTCGTGGCCGGAGCGACGGAAGAATGCCGTACGACGGAACTCGGAACACCACTCCCGGACGGCTGTGAGCCGCTGGCGTGACTGGCCCCGCTGGTGGACCCGGCGACAACGCTCCCGGCGCCCGAGGTGCTCGGTGCTCCGCCGACAGCTCCCGAGCCGGCCGTACCGGTGACACCCGGCGTCACTGAACCGGTTCCCACTCCCGATGGCGATGGCGATGCCGGGGGCGGGGGGGGAGACGGGGACGAGGGAGTCCCGTAGTCGGGAGCCGTGCAGGCCCACGCCAAGCTCACTCCGACTACTGCGGTTGTCAGCAGCGACAGCGCTGCCATGGTTAGAAGTCGTACCCGTCCTGGCATCGGCGAACACCTCCCGCTTAAGGTTCTTCACGCACCTACTTCGCCGCACCATAGATGCGAACCCGGTAAATCTACCACACATATAGCCGCATGTGGTGGCGGGTGGTCAATGATTTTGCTACGGCATTCTCGGCGTCAGGGGGCGAATAACCTTGCCCGATGCCACCGCAGGCTCGCGCCGACCGAAGATGGAGCCGATCCGGCACGAGATCGAGTGCTTGTGGACGCGACGCGCTGATCGCCATGTTCGCCTTCGCGCTCCTGGCGACGCCCGCGGCTTGGCCGGCCCAAGCTGCCCGCGCAGTGCGTCAGCCCGCGACGAAGCTGGTCCGGCTGGCGTTTCCCAAGTACGACGGTACGCTGACGCCGTACACCTTTCAGCTCGGCTATCCACTGGTCACGCTGGTCTACGACACGCTGCTGTGGCGCGACGCGCAGGGAGTCCCGCGGCCCTGGCTCGCGCGCTCGGTCACGCCGAGCGACGCCGGCCGGCGACTGACCGTGACCCTGCGACCGGGCGTCCGTTGGCAGGACGGCCGGTCCCTGAGCGCTGACGACGTGGCGTTCACGTTCGCCTTCGTGGCCAGCCACTACCAACCGCGCTTCACGCCAGAACTCGCGGACGTCGGGCGAGTGCAGGCGACGGGACCGCTGACCGTCGAGATCGATCTGAAGCACGCCTCGCTGGGCTTCGAAGACCAGCCGCTCGCCGACATGCCGATCCTGCCCGAGCACCTCTGGCAGGATCTCCCTCCGGGCCAGGACGCTCCGGCCGGTCTGCCCGTGGGCAGCGGCCCCTACCGCCTGGTCAGCGCGCAGCCACGGGGGGGATACGTGTTCCGGGCCAACGACTCCTACTTCGAGGGACACCCGCGCGTGGAGCAGATCCAGGTGCCGATCATCAGCCAGGAACAGGACGCCTACGACGCGCTCCAGCGACGACGGGTCGACATGCTGCCCCTGAGCCTCCCGCAGGCGGCCGCGGCCGATCTTGGTAGCACGCTGGGAATCAAACTGGCGACGGGGCCCTCCTACTCGGGCACAACGCTGCTGCTGAACCTCAGGCGCCCGCCCTTCAATCGCCTTGCCGTACGACGGGCCTTGACCAATGCGCTTGACCTCCGGCGGATCGTGGGCAACGTCGGCCCGGCGGTGCCCGCCGAGGATGGATACATCCATCCAGCCTCTCCCTGGTCCTACGGTGCACCGCTCCAGCGCTTCGATCTCCGCGCGGCACAGAGCGCGCTGGCGGCGCTCAAGCTAGCGCCGATCACCGTCCTGGCGCCGGATAACGACCCGGCGCGGCTCGAGGCCGGGCGGCAGGTGGTTCTCGCCCTGGACCGGGCGGGGGCCTCGGCGACGCTGCGCAAGCTCTCGCCCGCAAGTCTCGGGCAGGCCATCGGCGAAGATGGCTCCCATCGGGACTTCGAGGCGGCGATCGAGAGCACACCGCCGCTGGCGTCCTACGACCCCGACTACCTCACCACACTGTTCGGATCCGACCCGCGTTCCGCTCCGCTGAACTTCGGTGGCTACCGGAGCAAGGCGTTCGATGCTCTCGCCGAGCGCGTGGCCTCAGCACCCGATCCGCAGGCACGCCACCGTGCCGTGCGCGCCGAGCTGGCGCTGCTGGCGAGCGACGTGCCGTCGATCCCGTTGTTCTTCTCCCGGGGGATCTTTGCCTATATACCGGCGATCTACAGCGGTTGGGTGTTCATCAAGGGAACGGGCATCCTCGACAAGCGATCGTTCCTTCCCGGACAGGCACACGTTGCGACGGGATTGGAAGCCGGCGTCAGCCCGAACACGGGCGACCGGGGTTCGTCGAACGCCGGGCTCAGCGTCGTGAACATCCTGTCGCTCGGCGTTCTGGCCGCGGTCCTGGTGCTGGCGGTGGCAGCGCTCGTGCAGCGACGCTCGGCCGGAAGACGCTGAAGGTGGGATACTGAGCGTCGGACGCGATACCCCAAACCAGGTTCGGGATCACCGCCGACATGGACCGACACCCAGAAGCCACCGCCTGAGCCAGATGCCGAGCGCCAGTGCTGGATCGCGCTGCCCGACGTAGCCTTTCGTTCAGACTGGCGCCGGCGCGCGCGCCGGCTCAGCGGCCAGTGTTTCGATTCGCTCGGAGCTCAGCGTCTCGGACTCCAGCAGGGCCTGCGCAATCCGCTCGAGCGCCGGCCGTGAAGTCTCCAGCACGGCGTCGGCCCTCCGCTCGGCTTCGTCTACCAGCTTGCGGGCCTCGGTGTCGATCAACCGCGCGGTGTGCTCGGAGTAGGTCACGGGATGGCCGTTGGTATCGGCACCCTCCGGGTAGCCGATCGCGCCAACCTCGTCGCTCATTCCCAGCTCCCGGACCATCCGGTGAGCCAGCTGTCCCACGCCCGCCAGGTCGTCGACGGCGCCGGAGCCGGCGTGGCCGAAGATCAGCTTCTCCGCGCTGCGTCCCCCGAGCAGGATCGCCATCTCGTCGATCAGTCCCGAACGGGAGTAGATGAGGCGATCGTGACTGTCGGTGATCCACACGCCTCCCAACGATCGACCCGACGGGATGATGCTGATCATGTGCGGCAGCCGGCCCTCGGGCACGGAGCGGGCCACCACGGCATGACCCGCCTCGTGAAACGCGATCACGCGCCGCTCCTCGTCGGTCACCACGTGCGCACGGGAAATGCCCATGGTCGTCCGCTCGACCGCCTCCTCCACGGTCGCCATGGATATCTCCTTCCTGCCCCGGCGGGCGCTGAGCAGGGCGGCCTCGTTCATGACATTCGCGAGGTCGGCGCCCGAGAGCCCGCGCGTGATTCCGGCCACGGCGTCGATATCCACGTCCGGGCCGACGGTCTTGCCGATGCTGTGGACCGCGAGAATGGCCTTGCGCGCGTCCCGGTCGGGCAGATCGAGCGTGATCGTGCGGTCGAAGCGACCGGCACGCACCAGCGCGGCGTCGAGGATCTCCGGCCGGTTGGTGGCGGCCATCACGATCACGCCGTCGCGCTGGCGAAAGCCGTCGAGCTCGATCAGGATCTGGTTCAGGGTCTGCTCGCGCTCGCGGTGACCGTCCAGTGAGGCCTCGCGCCGGGCGCCGACGGCGTCAATCTCGTCGATGAACACGATTGACGGTGCCATCGCCCGCGCCTGGGCGAACAGATCGCGCACCCGTCCCGATCCCTCACCGATGTAGATCTCGGTGAACTCGGTGGCGGCAACCGACAGGAACGCCGCGTTTGATTCGCCCGCCACTGCCCGGGCGAGCAGCGTCTTGCCGCATCCGGGAGGGCCGACGAGCAGGAAGCCCCGCGGGAACCGTGCTCCGATCTGCGTGAAGCGGCTTGGGTCGCTGAGGAAGTCCTTGATCTCGCTGAGCTCGCCGAGCGCCTCCTGGCTTCCGGCCACGTCGCCGAAGGTCACTCGCTCAGCGCCCAGGGACTGCTGGCCGATCGTGCGGTCACGCGCCGAAAGCCGGCGCTGGCGCTCGGGTGCTTCGAGCACGCGGGTCAGGGCACCGTCGAGCTCGGTCTGCGAAATCTCGGTTTTGTCCGCGCGCGCGGCGAGCAATGCCGCCTCGTTCATCACGCTCTCCAGGTCCGCTCCGGTGAGCCCGATCGCGCGGCTGGCCAGCGGGCTCAGATCGACGCCATCGGCCAGCGGCTTGTTCTTGCCGTGGATGGCCAGGATCGCGGCGCGGCCCGCTTCGTCGGGGCGGTCGACCGAGATCGCCCGGTCGAAGCGGCCGGGTCGCAGCAGCGCCTGATCGAGGTCGTCGGGCCGGTTGGTCGCGCCGACGACGATCGTCCCCGCCGCGGGCGAGAAACCATCCATTTCCGTGAGGATCTGGTTGAGCGCCTGTCCCTGCTCTTCGCTGGAGCCCTCGCTGGCGGCCGGCCCTGACCGGCGCTTGCGACCCACGGCGTCGAGCTCGTCGATGAACACGATCGCGGGGGCATTCTCGCGCGCCTCGTTGAAGAGCTCCCGCACGCGCGAGGCCCCGACGCCCACGTAGAGCTCGACGAAGTCCGAGCCGGAGATCGAGTAGAAGGCGGCGCCCGACTCACCGGCGAGCGCTCGGGCCAGCAGCGTCTTGCCGCAGCCCGGTGGTCCGTACAGCAGCACCCCCTTGGGAATGCGAGCCCCGAGCTGCGTGAAGCGCTTGGGATCAGACAGGAACTGCGCCAGCTCCTGCAGCTCGGCCACCGCCCCATCCTGCGCCGCGACGTCGGCGAAGCTAGAGAGAGACTCCTCACGGCCAGCCCGCCGAGCTCCGCTGCGAGTGGCGAACAACCCGTTGCCGCTGCGGTACGCATAGATCCAGTATGCGATCACGATGATCAGGATCAGCGCGGGCAGCAAAACCGCCAGGACCGGAACGAGGCTCTTCCCGTACTGCTGGTCGATCGTCAGCGGGACCTGGTTCGACGTGAGGATCGTGACCAGGCTGTCGCGACTGTTGCTCGCACTCTTCAGGTACGGCGTGTTGAAGTGAACGAGCGGCCCGCCGGGCCGTTGATAGGTGCCCTCGACGTAGGAGTCCTGGTCGAGGATCGTCGCGCTCTTCACCCCGCCGGTGTCGGCCAGGCTCACGAAGGTCGAGAACTTGATCCGCTGGCCGGTCGGGTGCGGCTCGCTGGCGAGGATCACCTGGACGAAGGCGACCAGCAGGACCACGATCGCCAAGCTGGCCCAGAAGCCTACGCCGTACCGACGGCGCTTGCGGGTCCGGGGCGACCGCCGTGGCCCAGGTCGGTCAGATTGCATTTTCACGCGACAAGCAGCCTATCGTCAATGACCACCCAGAATGGCAGGTTATCGTCACTGAGCAACGGGGGAGTCATGCAGGCACCGGCCGGTGCTGACCGGCGGCCCCGCGCGGCGCAGCGCCGAGCGGACGAGCTGGTTGGGCACCCCGAGCCCTTCGGCCACGGATGCGTTCCCGCCGAACACCGTGGTCAGCACCCGTCCCCGCGTGTCCACGACCGGGCTGCCGGAGCTCCCGGGTTCCACCCTGGCGCGGAAGGTCGTGATGAGGCGCCCGAACAGCTTGCGGGGGAAGTCGGGCCCCGGCAGAGTTCCCTGCATGAGCCCCGGCAGGGTGCGCGTGGTGGCGCCGATCCGCGCGAGGCGGATTGCCAGCACACCGCCGGGGAAGCCGACCGCGGCACCGGAGGCGCCCACCCGCGGGCGGAGGACCATCGGCAGCGGGGGGACGCCCCGCAACGCCGGCACGCGCAGCAGGGCGATGTCGTTGATCCGGTCGTACCAGATCACCGTGGCCGTCTTTGCCGGGCCATCCCCCCGCAATCGCAGCGTGACGACGTCGGCGGCGGCCACCCCGTGGGCATTGGTCATGACGATCCCGTCGCGGATGACCCATCCGCTGCCCACGGCGGAGTGGCCGCAGGCAAAGACGCCGATCTTCACCACGCTGCGCTCGGTCGCCACGACGCTCGGATCGGTCTCGGCGCGCGGATCGGCCGGCGGCACGTCCGGTGTGGTATCGCCGACCACAACCGGAAAGTTGTCGATCGGCGTCGAAGCGCCCGCATCGGCCAGTGGCCCCGCAGGCGCCAGCACCGAGTTCAGGCGCGCCAGGAGCGTCGATCGCTGCACCGGACCGCGCAGCGAGCCGACCTCCGCAGCGACCGGGCCAAGGATCCACACCACGGTCGCGGCCACCGCAGCGGCCAGCAGTGCCCCGCCCCCAGCTTTGGCCAGCGCCCGGCCGGCGACGACCTGGCGCCCGCGCGCAGCGCGCCCTCGGGTGCGGTGGGCGCGGGCGCGCCGAGGGATGAATCGCTCGGCCATGGCGGCAAGCGCCGCCCCGAGCACCAGCGCCGCCGGCAGCGCAGCGACCAGCGAGAACGACGAGTGCAGCCCGCCACCGAGAACGAGTGGAGCCCGCGTGCCGAGTACCGCGCCGACGGCGAAGGCGCTGAGCGGCAGCGCGCGCTCGAGACCGTGCGTGCCTCCCCACGCGCCCGCGGCGATGATCACGACGCCGACGATCAGGTCGATGATGAGCATCGGCTGCGCGACCCGGCTCGGGGCCGCCGGCGGGTGGTTGGGCTAGCTGCTCGACCTCACGCAACCGTCCCGGCGGGGTCTCCCGCCGGCGTCGCGGCGGGTCGCCGGCGCTCGGGCGCGGCCACCCTGTCGTAGTAGAGCACCGCCTGGACGACTGCGACCAGCACCGCCACGACGGCAGCGGCCAAGCCGACCCAGAACGCCGGCAGCACGGTCACCACGCCGGTGTGGACGTTGCTGGCGCCGCCCGCGGTGCTGAACGGTGACGAGAAGACGCGAAGCAGCTCACGTGAAGCCACCACGAACGCCAACACCCCCACCACCGCCCCCATCGCCGCGGGGGGCAGCGGTGCCCGCCGCCGCGCGGCGGCCAGCACGAGCAGCAGAACCATGATCATGCACGCGAGCACCAGGCTGCTGGTGTGCGGGAGCGACAGCCAGCCACTCCAGTAGGACGTCTTGGCGGCGCCGAAGAAGGCGCCGACCTTGTACGCCTCGAAGCCGGTGAACGGCGCCACGAAGGCGACGACCATCCCGATCGCGCTCAGGCCAAGCCACGGCGTCAAGCCCGCCTGGCGCTCGGCCAGTGGCGGCCGTGCCGGGAGCCGCCCCGCCGCCGCGCTGAACGCGTGCAGCACGCCGCCAACCAGCGTCAGCCCGGCGCCGATGACGCCGATCCAGATTCCCGTCAGCAGCGTCACGTGCGCCGCCTTGGCGGTGGTCCCGCAAGAGTAGGTCAGGCAGCCGAAGGGCGGCACGATCATGCGGTAGACGAGCTGCGCTGTCGCGAGCGCTCCGAACAGCGCGACCACCCAGCCGAAGTTGCGCCCACGAAGGGGACTGTTGCCCCGCGCTGCGATCACCACCGCGATGACGGTGATCAGGGCCGAGACGAGCAGCAGGTCAGAAGCATGCGGGATGCCGAGCCAGGCATCCCTCGTAGTTGCGCTCGATCCGCTGCCCAGGACATAGAAGTTCGACCCCAGGGCCACGAACTCCAGGATGGCTCCCGCCAGCGCGAGCCAGAGACCGATCGAAATGCGCTTCATCTCGCCTCCCGTGATAAATGGGGGAAAGACCGGCGGGGATGGTCATGATGCCGGCCGCCAGTCGGAATGCCAGTCGGAATGAACTCCCGCAAGCATGCGGGCATCATATAGCATAACGCCCATTACCGCAGCTATGCGCAGCGCCGCCCCCATTAGCGCCACCATGCGTGCGTGATTGTCCGCGCGACGATGGCGCCCGCGATTAGACTCGGGTCAGCCGTGGAGGGAGGGCGCGACAGCTCGGGGGCGGATGGACGCCGCGCCGCGCCCGGCGTCCGCGCCGCGCCAGTCACCCTCGTCATCGTGGCGGTTGTGCTCGCTCTTGTCGCCTGCGGAGGGGGAGCGAGCGGCTCGCAGACCCAGACCGTCGGGCGGTTCTCGAACTGGAAGCAGGTTCTCGGCCAGGCCCGCGGTCAGACCGTACGGTGGTGGTTGTATGGCGGTGATGACAAGATCAACGCCTTCGTGAAGAACGTCGTCACGCCGGCGGCCCGCGAGCTGGGCGTCACGGTGATGCCGGTGCGAGTGGACG
>JBPCPO010000106.1:0-19039 GCA_050999075.1 Solirubrobacteraceae bacterium | reverse complement strand
CCCTGAAGGGTACGGGGTGGGTGCGCTCGGGTCCTACGGGGCGAAGAAGGGTGTCGACACGTAGCGCTCGCCCGAGTCCGGCAGGATCGTGACGATCCGCTTGCCGCGCGACTCCGGCCGGCGCGCGAGCTCGAGCGCGCCCCATACGGCGGCGCCGCAGGACATCCCGGCCAGCACGCCCTCCCGGCGGGCCAGGACGCGCGCCGTCTCGATGGCGACCTCGTCGTCCACGGCGATGATCTCGTCCACCACCTCCCGGTTGAGCACGGCCGGAGCGAAGCCGGCCCCGATCCCCTGGATCTTGTGGGGCCCGGGCGCGCCACCCGAGAGCACCGGGGACGCCGCGGGCTCCACCGCGACCACGAGCGCGCCGGGGTTGTGCTCCTTGAGGACCTCCCCCACGCCGGTGATCGTCCCGCCGGTGCCCACGCCGGCGACGAAGACGTCCACCCGGTCCTCGAGCGCCGCGAGGATCTCCGGTCCCGTACCGCGGCGGTGGGCCTCCGGGTTGGCGGGGTTGGAGAACTGATCGGGCAGGAAGACGTCGTCGTCACCGGCCATGCGCTGGGCCGCCGCCACCGCCTCGTCCATCCCGCCGAGCGACTCGATCTCCTCGACCCTGGCCCCGTAGAGGCGCAGCAGCCCGGAGCGCTCGCGGCTCATCCCCTGCGGCAGCGTGAGGACGAGGTCGTACCCCTTGGCGGCACACACGAACGCCAGCGCGATCCCCGTGTTGCCGCTCGTCGCCTCGACGATCGTCGTTCTTCCGGGCGCAATCCGGCCCGCACGCTCAGCGGCCTCGATCATCGCGACACCGATGCGATCCTTGACGCTTCCGCCGGGATTGAAGGACTCGAGCTTGACGAACAACGTCGCCTCGAGGCTCGGCTCGATACGAGTCAGCGCCATCATCGGCGTGCGTCCGACGTGGTCCGCGATGTTCCTCGGAACGCGGTCTGTCACCGTCCTAACCCTACGATATTGCGATATTCGGGTCGACAAAGAGGGGTTGTCCCCAAAACTTCGCAACTGGAATACTGAGCGTCTGATGCTCGGACTGATCCTGGTCAAGCTGCGCCAGTACGTAGAGGCCGTCCACGGTCCGGAGGTGTGGGAGAGCGCGCTCGAGGGCACCCATCAGACGGGGATCGTGCACCGCGTCAGCACCCGGTACGGGAGCGAGGGCGCGAACGTCCTCGTGCGCGCGGTGGCCAATGTCACCGGTTTGCAGCGCAACGCGATCCTGAACGGGTTCGGCGAGTTCATCGCGCCCGACCTGCTGGGGATGTACAGAGATAGGATTCCGGCCCACTGCGAACGCTGGACGTGATCGAGCACACCGAGCAGACGATTCACGAGGTCGTGCGCGAGCGTGAGCAGGGCGCGACCCCGCCTGCGCTCGAGGTCATCAGGCGGGCTCCGGATTCGGTCCTCGTCCAGTACGACTCGCCCCGACGTATGTGCGCCTTTGCCATCGGGATCGCGAACGGGATCGCCCGCTGCTACGGCGAGCGGCTCGCCGTCGAGCACCCGCTCTGCACGCTGATGGGCCATCCGGTGTGCGAGATCACGCTGACCCTCGACCCCGTGGCGAGTGTCCCGATGCTCGTGGTCGATGGCGCTTTGAGCTAGACGCGGCGGCCATGCGCCGGCTCGGCGTCACGCCGAGCACCCTTCCCCAGTCACTCGCCGGATTTCAGCGCTAATTTCCGCGCGCACGCTTAGATCTGGTACATCGGCCACGACACTCCTGCGTACCGGCTCTTTCCTGGATTTGCAGGGGGTTTCGCCCGACCGAATCCGACCGAGTCCGACCGGAACGGAGCCCGACTGGCGCGCAACTGGCGCGCGTCCGGAGGTTGCGCGCCAGCGAGGGGGGGATGAGCGACAGGATCCGGGCTGAGCCCATGCAACGCCGACACCCCATGGTGACGGCCCCATTCAGAGCGGACGGAGGCCGCTGGGGGGGTGGCACGCTGTCACCATGGAGACGACCACCCGGCACGTGCTGCCAGCGGAGCTTGCGGCGGCGCTCCGAACAGCGCGCGTGGCCCACGGCTTGGGCGTGTGCGAGACCGCGCGTCGGGCTGGAATCTCGCACGGGCATCTGAGCATGCTCGAGAACGGCACGCGCTGTCCCTCGATCGCGGTAGCCCGTGACGTTGCGGAGGCGCTCAACCTCGCCCCGGACATCGCTGCCCACCTGTTCGCGGTCGCTTGTCCTGCCGCCGGTCGCTCCTGGCGGGCGGACCGGTGATCGTGGCTCTTACGCGCGGGAACGCGCCCAGATGGCGATGATCGAAGCGCGCAGCGAAAGCCCTGCAAACCGCGGGGCGCGCGCCACGCGTAATCCAGACACGGTCGAGATGAAAGCGAGGAAGCGATGAGGGATGTGATGAAGGCCGGGCGGCCGGCGATGCTGCCGTTGACGGCTCTGAAGTACGGCTGGCGGCGTGTTGGCGAGCCGTTCATGGCTGAGGACGCCTCTGCTGTCCTTGCGCTGCCTTCGGGTACGGGGCCGTTTCAGGCGTGGGTCAGCCCGTGGGGCTGGTACATCGCCGCCGATGTGACTGTGCTGCGCGAGCCGCTGCGCCAGAAGGTCGTCTGCGACCAGCGCCTGTTCATGTCCGGGATCTGTCCCTGCTGCTACGCGCAGACCGAGCGCCGCGAGCACGATCACCTTCACTGCGAGCACAAGCCTGGCTGCCCGGTGTCCGCGGAGTCGATCCTGCACTCGGCGGGAGCCTCGGCGAACTGAGATGTTGCCGCACGAGTACCTGGCCGTGCTGCTTCACGACGCGCGTGCGCTGGGATACGCGTTCGAGGCGGTGTGGCCACAGGCGGCCATCCGAGCGGCCGCGATCGGCGAACACCCGGGCGACTGGCTCACGGTCCTGGCCGGTACCCGCGACGCTTGGGAGCGCGCTTACGAGAACGGTCCTGCGCCGGTGCCGGAGCGGGCGCTGTCCTCACTGGGCGACGACCGGACGCCCGATCGCGCGCTTGACGCGCGACGGTGCGAGTGGTGCAACAGGTGGATTGCGACAGACCGCGATCCTCGAGCCCGTTTCTGCAATGACAGCTGTAGGAGGCGCCACAACTACGCCGTGGAGAAGCGGCGGACGGAGGGGGTCTCGATTGCTGCCACCGTTGCTTCAACCCCTTTGGAGCAGCCAGGAGGCAGCCCACCATGAAGCCAGGAACGCTGGAGAAGCTCGGCCGGATCAAGGAACTGAACGATGACGAGCTCGACGAGCTGCACCTGCAGCTGATCGGCGAGCTGAGCGGCCTCGAGGCCCAGGACAGCGCGCAGGCGATCGGGGAGCTGCAGGCGCTCCAACTTGCCGCCAGCGCTGTCGATCGCGCGTTCGGAACGCGACAGGCGCTCGCCGCGTCCGCCGCGCCCGCTGCCAGTGGCGCGGTGGCCAGGATGGCCGCGCGCCAGGGCGGCCATCCTGCGCCGAGTCCGGAAGTCCGGGCTCAACGCTCTCGTGCCGTGCTCCTGGCGACCGGGAACCTCCGTGGCGTCGATCCCTCGACGCCGATCACCGACCGCTGGCAGTTCGCGCGCGCGTTGGCCGACACGCTCTCCGGAATGGATCGCCACGGCCCGCCACGCGGAGCCGTGCTAGTCGCGAGCGCCCGCTACGAATACCCGCCTGAGCGCCGGCTGACCGGCCAGCAGGAGCAGGACGCGCAGCTGATGGATGCCGTCACGAGCCCGCAGGCACTCGTCGCGACCGGCGGGATCTGCCTGCCGGTGAACGTCGACTTCGGGGTGCCGACGTGGGCGACCGCCGACCGGCCGCTCCGCGACGGCCTGCCCAGCTTCGAGGCGAGCCGTGGTGGCCTGCGCTACGTGCAGGCGCCCGACATAGGAGCCTGGGCCGCGGCCACGGCGATCTGGACCGAGGCGACCGACGCGGCGCCGGGCGCGGCGACCAAACCCGTCGTGTCGCTCCAGTGCGGCGGCGAGCAGCTCGTCTACGTCGACGCGGTCCCCACCCGGCTCGGGTTCGGGAACATGCAATCGCGGTTCGCTCCGGAGCAGGTCGCCGCGAACACCGACCTCGCGATGGCCGCCGCCGCCAGGATCGCCGAGAACAACCTGCTGAACCACATTGCGGCGGCGAGCGTGCTCAACGTGACCACCGCCCAGCTGCTCGGTGCGGCCCGCGACGTGATCACGACGCTCAACCAGTCGGTCGCGGCCTACCGCAACGCACACCGGATCCCCGACACGCAGATGATTACCGCCATCTTCCCGGCCTGGCTGAAGCAGCTGATCAAGGTCGACCTCGCCCGCGAGATCGGCCACGGCCAATCGAACGACTGGAACGTCCTCGCGATCACCGACCAGCAGGTTGACGACCTGATGATCGCCGCCGGCGTGAAGCCCATCTGGCACCTCGACGGTCAGCCAAACTCGGTCTCCGGCGGCGTCGCCCAGACCTTCGCGATCCAAGGCACCGGCGCGATCCTCACCTTCCCCACCAAGCTCGTGTTCTATCTGTTCGTCGAAGGTTCGATCCAGTTCCTCGACGGCGGCCGCCTCGACCTCGGCGTCGTCAGAGACTCGACGCTCAACGCGACCAACGACATGGAGGTCATGATCGAGACGTTCGAGGCCGTGGCCTACCGCGGGTTCACCGCCGGCGCGATCCAGTACGTCTCGACGCTCTGTGCCAACGGAGCGAGCACCGGGACGATCGCCCCGGTCACCTGCGCATGAGCCATCGATCGCTGCATGGCGAGCGGCTGGCGCGCACCCGTCGAGAGATTGAGTTCGATCTGGTCGACGCGCCGCTGAGGCCCCTCCCCACGCTCGCGGATGCACTTGCCGAAACAGCAGATGCAGGCTGTAGCCGCGCTCTTGCCCGCAAACGGTTGACCGAGGCCGCTAGATCCCGGCGTCGCGGCGGAACGCCTCAATCTCCGCTCTGCCAACGTCAGAATGGTCACGCTGGAATCGGTCGAGCGCCTCTCTGACCGCCCAGGAATCGTCGCGATCGTTCGAGATGACCATCTCGAACGGGCGGGTGAATTCTTCACCGGGCAAGCCGATCAACTCGAGCAGCGCGCCGTGCGCTTTCCAGCGCTCAGCGACCGGCGCGAGCGCCTGCCAATGACGTGGGACGAACACCTTGCTTTGCTTTTCGACGAGCTCGGCGCCGGCGTCGGTGTGCTCAGCGAGTGAGCCAGCTCGCACATGCGGGATGACGTTCGCCGGGATTGTGCTCGAGTAGGGCATATTCCGTCCTTAACGGTACCTCGGCCTGTTGGGCGTCGTCCGTCGGCTTGGCTCGCTGGACGCTGCGGGGTGCCGCGACCATCGCCTTCTGCGAGGCCGTCTCGCCGGTGCAGATGTCATCGGAGCCCCGGCCAAAAGCCCTGCAACTCGACGGGTGCGCGCCAGTCGCTCGCCAGGGAATCCGCCGGGCGGCGTGCGATGCTGTAGGGGCGCGTCGTCGAACATGCGCCCGCGGCCGGCCGAAACGCCGGCCGCGTTGCTGATCGGTCCGGAGCGCGGGCTAACGTGCGCGCCATGTTCGACGATGCGCCTGCGGACCTGTGGACTGCAAGCCAAGTGCTGCACGACGCAGGCCTGACGGTCAAGGACGTCGCCGCGCTCATGGGCGTGGCGCCCGGAACCGTCGGCCGCTGGCTGCGCGGCACCCGCCGTCCGCCGCCAGAGCTCGCGCCGGCGCTCGAGGAACTCGGCGACGCGCATCTCGCGGGACGGATCATGTCGCTCATCCCCCAGGGCGGCTGTCCGGCTTGCCGTGACACCAGGTGCGTGGTCCCGTCCGGCCAGTGCCATCGGGTTGGGTGCGCTGAGTCGGTGCGCGCCCGCCCGGGCATGTACTGCTCGCTGCGCTGCGCGGCACTGGCCCAGCAGCGCAACAGAGGCGGCGGGATCGTCGAGCAAACGGGCCGCGACGGCCGCACGTACCGGCGGCTGCGGTTCACGGCCTACGGCAAGCGCCAGCACGTCTCGCTAGGAGCGGTGTCGCGTGAGGACGCCGAGCAAGAGCTTGGCCAGGTGCTCGCCGACGTCGACCGCGGCGCCTGGCGTCCCGAGGGCGATCGACGGGGCGAGGCGATCACGCGCCGCCACGCAGAGTCTCGCGCTGAGTTCCGCGCGCAGCTCCGCGTGGAGACTGCCGGCTGCCGCAACCCGGCCTGCCAGCGCACGAGCTGCGAGGACCCGTTCGGGCAGTGCCACCATCCCGGCTGCCAGGAGCCGGCCACCATCGCGAGACAGAGCAACGCGAGGTTGCGTCACGTCCGCGGCGAGCCCACGCTGTATTGCTCGCGACACCGCTACGGGCCGCGCGTAAGAGCGGTGAGTGAGCTGCGAGCCCTGGGACTGCTGACCGGCGAAGAGGCCGCCGAGAAGGTTGGGCTTACGAGCCTTCGCGACGGTCGGCTCGTCCCCTTCGAGCGGGTCAACAAGACACTCACGGGGTATGCGCCCCAGGACGTCGACCGGTACAGGCGAGAGCTTCGCGAGCGGGTGAGACGAGCACGAAGCGGCGTTGCCGATCGCCGCACCGCGCTCCCGTTCGATCCCGACTACGTGGTCCAGCGCTGGCGCGCGGCCGGCTGGCTCGCTCTCTACGCCACGAATCACGGGGTCGGGGAGACGGAGGCCGAGACGATCCTGCGCGCCCGCGTCAAAGCGCGCAGCAAGCTGATCATGCGCGGGAGGCCAACGCAGACCGACCTTCGCGGACAGCTGCTCGAGATCGCTCGCGAAGTCATTGATGAGCATCGTGAGATCGGAGACAACCTCTTAAAGACCAGCTTCCTCGCCGAGGTTGGCCTGCTCGCCTGGCAGCGGGATCTCAGCGACTTCCGGACCCGGTATCCAGCCGGGCGCAGCGCGCGGGACGATCCGGCATCTCCTGCGCGCGGATGGCGCAAAGCGATCGTCGATCGCGTTGACACGCTCATCGGTGACGACGCAAAAGCGCTGCTAATCGCTACGGTTTAAGTCGAGGCGCGACTTAAACCGTAGCGCGCCAGATCGCAGTGCTGTGATGCTCGATCGTGGGACTCACCCCCGATCAGCAGCGCCGGGACTCCAGATGTGAGCCATCCGAAGCCCGGTGGAAAGCCCTGCAACCTGACGGGTGCGCGCCAGCCGCTCGCCAGCACCGGCCGCACGAGGCTTTGTCGTGAGCGTCCGAGTCAGCACGTGGGCGTGGACGACGCCGGTGGGCGGCAGCGCCAAGCTCGTGCTGCTCGCGCTCGCCGACCAGGCGAACGACGCGGGCGTCTGCTGGCCAGGGCAAAACTCGCTCGCCGACAGGTGCGGGATCAGGGAACGGATGGTGAGAAATCACCTCGCGTCGCTCGAGGCCGACGGCTACATCAAGCGTGAGCGGCGGCATCGCAGCGACGGCGCACGCACGTCTGATCTGTACACGCTCACCCTACCGGCAGATTTTGCCGGTAGGGCCGGGGACCACCGGCAAAATCTGCATCGCCTACCGGCAGTTTCCGGCACAACCAACCGGCAAGATATTGCCGGTGGTCCTTTAAAGGCAGTAGAACCGTCAGGGGAACCGTCAGGGGAAACCGCGCCCGCGCGCAAGTTCGCCCGCTTCGATAAGGCCATGCAGCGATGACCGCGACGTGGGTCGCTCACGCCGTCTTCCAGGCTCGTCGCGGGTACGACGAGCAGCCGTGCTCGGGACAGCTGGTCATCGTCGACCAGGCCGGCCCGATCTGGACGATCGAGTGCGACGTCTGCGGCTTCGAGGCGGGCTTGCCGGCGAGCGAAGCTGACCCGGCGTCGCGTCGCCGGCTGCAACTGGAGCAGGCCGACCGTTGGCGCCGAGCGAGCGGGATCCCGGCGCAGCTTCGCGACTGGACGTTGGAGCGCATCGGGCTCGGCGTGAAGCCTCAGGTTCTCGCCGCGGCGCGGGCGTGGGCGGCCGGCGAGTCGCGCGGTCTGCTGCTCTCGGGTCCGGTGGGTGTCGGCAAGACGTCACTGGCGGCGGCGGCGGCGAGCGCTCGGCTCAGGCAGGTGCCCGTCCGCTGGCTCTCCGTGCCGGCTCTGTTCGCCAAGCTGGGCCTGGCGTTCGCTGACGAGGAGCGCCACGACGCGTTGAGAATCCTCGTTGCTCAGACCGCGATCGTGCTCGACGACATCGACAAGTCGCGCCCCAGCGATTACGCCGCCGAGCAACTGTTTCTGGCGATCGACAGTCGAGTGAACGCTGGCGCGTCGCTGCTCGTCACGACCAATCTGGCTCTGTCTCAGCTCGCCGAGCGGTTCCCCGAGCCGTACGGCGAGGCGATCGCCTCGAGGCTGGTCGGCTACTGCCCGTCGTTCGCGCTCGAGGGGCACGACCGGCGAACCGAAGGAGTCGCGGCGTGAGCGCCTGTGAGCGCGGCCGCGCGCTGGAGCTCGCCCATACGCTCGCCGACATGGCGCGCGCTGTCGACGGCGTGACCGTGTGGGCGCCGCAGGCTGACGGGCCGCTGTTCGCGACGCTCGTGCTGTACACCGACGATGAGCGCTACGCGGTCACCATCGAGGGACCCGCGGTGCGTCCGTTCACCGGCGCCTCATGAGCAAGCCGCGCGCCGAGCTCGCCTCGCAGGTGCCGCGCGTCGCGCTGTCGATCGAGGAGGCGTGCGCGGCGCTCGGGATCAGCTGGGACATGTGGTCCGAGCACGTCGCGCCGCACGTCGGCATCGTTCGCCTCGGCCGGCGCAAGCTGGTGCCCGTCCGAGAGCTCGAGCGGTGGCTTGCGAGAGAGGCCCAGCGTCAGCAGCTGCCCCGGACCGCGAGGGCTTAGATGATGACCATCTGGGAGCACCGGAAAAGCGCTGCACAGCGCAGGTTGCGCGCCGCCCGTGAGCCAGCGAGTGCGTTGAACGCCCGGAATCACGGTAGGATGAGCGGTGACCAAACAAGTGGGCCCGCGCGCTGTGAACGCCGGGCCCGTGGCACCGAAGGCGGATACCTTCGACGCGCCAGGCAACCTAGCGGACTAGACGGTTGCCTTCCTCGCCAGAGCCGTCCCCCTCGGTGCTCCGACCAAAGGAGCACCATGGCTGCAAGTTTCGACGATGCCTACCGCGAGATGATCGTGGTCATGCGCGATGGCGTGCGCGCGCTGCTGGACCATTCGGATCACGGTTCGTGGTTTGAACTCCGAATCGGGTACCGCGCCCTCTGCCGGGCCCTTGAGCGCGACGACCAGGTGCGGGAGCGCGACAACCAGGTGCAGCACGAGCGTAAGGCGCACTACGAGCGCAACGACGTATGGAAGCGCACGCCGGCCGAGCGCCGGGAGAGCCTGCTACTCCACGTGCTCGGCGACGAACGGTTGATCATCCGTCAGCTGACCTCGCGGCTGAACGCCGAACTCGGTTCAGGCGATGCGGTGGTCTACGAGAGCCATGTTCGCGGGCTGGTCATGCGGATGCTGGCGGCCGGCCAGCTCGAGCGCGTCGAGGAGTCGTTCAGGAACAAGCCCCGCTATCGCTACTTCCGCAAGCGCACGCTCGAGGGCCCGATAGCTGGGCTCGAACGCGCGTTCGTCAACGATGACGATGAGAAAGGCGGTGAGTGATGGCGACCGGAATCGTCAAACGCCACGGCCGCGGGTGCGCGTCTCGTCAAGGCCGAAACTGCAACTGCCGGCCGGCATGGGAGGCGTGGGTCTACAGCCGCCGCGAGTCACGCAAGATCCGCAAGTCATTCCCGACCGAGGCGGCCGCCAAAGCCTGGCGATCAGACTCCTCAACCGCCGTCCGCAAGGGCACGATGAAGGCACCCACAACTACCACGGTGAGTCAGGCAGCCACGGCCTGGCTCACCGGGGCCCTGGACGGCACCATCCGGCCACGAACGGGTGACGCCTACAAGCCGTCCTCGGTCCGAGCCTACGAGGCTGCGCTGCGGCTGCGGGTGCTGCCGGCGGTCGGCCACATGCGACTGAGCGAGGTCACGCGCAACGACCTGCAGGACCTCGTCGACGAGCTGCTCGCCAGCGGGCTGAACTCGAGCACCATCGGAGTCACGCTGCTGCCGCTGCGTGCGATCTATCGGCGCGCACTGAAGCGTGGCGAGGTTGCGATCAACCCGACCGCCGCGCTCGAGATGCCGGCGGTGCGCAGCGGCCGTGACCGCGTCGCATCGCCGGACGAGGCGTCGCGGCTGATCGCGGCACTCCCCGTACAGGACCGGGCCCTGTGGGCGACGGCCATGTACGCCGGGCTGCGCCGCGGCGAGCTGATGGCGCTTCGCTGGTTAGACGTGGACCTCGCGACCGGCCTGATCCACGTCGAGCGCTCGTGGGACGCCAAGGAGGGGTTCATCGAGCCGAAGACGGCCAAGGGCCGGCGTAAGGTGCCGATCGCCGCGGTGCTGCGCGACTTCCTGGTCGAGCACCGGATGAGCACCGAAGGGCCACCAGTGGGGCTGGTGTTCGGCCAAAGCCCGGTGTCCCCGTTCCGACCGGGCGCCGTGACCACACGAGCTCGGGCGGCGTGGGCAGCGCCCGGCTTGAACCGCATCGTGCTGCACGAGGCGCGGCACACGTTCGCGTCGCTGATGATCGCCGCCGGCGTGAACGCGAAGGCGCTCTCGACGTACATGGGGCACGCGAACATCTCGATCACGCTGGACCGCTATGGGCACCTGATGCCCGGCAACGAGGAAGAGGCAGCTGAGCTGCTCGACGCCTACCTGGTCCGGGCAGACACTCAAGCTCGAATCGCCGCTTTGCCCGCCGTGGCGGCCGCCGGAGAGCTGACTGGCGCGCAGACTGGCGCGCACCGGCACCAATGATCGCTCTAACCCCGTGGCTATTGGCGATCCCGGGTGAGGCGCTCAGATCTGGTACATCGGCGCGCCGCTGCACCGCGTCTCCGCGTCGGCCAGGTCGGCGATCGTCGACTGCGCCAACAGCGCGCGGATAGCTTGAGCGGCGTCCAGGAAGACCCCGGTCGCGCGCTGTCCCACCGGTCCGTCCAGCAGCTCGACCACTTCCAGCACGGTGATCTCGATGGCCGGCCGCGCGAAGCTGTAGCCCCCCTTGACCCCGCGCTGGGACCGCAGCACGCCCGCGCGACGCAAGCTCGCGAACAGCTGCTCGAGGAACTGGACGGGGATCTCGCGGCGGCGGGCCAGCTCGGCGATCGGGACCGGCCCGGCATTCCCGTGGCGATGCAGCTCGACCAGCGCGCTCACTGCGTAGGGGGACTTGGTGGTGATCGAGATCATCGGCGGACCCGCGATCGTATGACACCCGGTATCGACCTGCGGCCCGCGATCTGTCGCTGATCTGGCTACTTCCTGCGGGAAGTAGCTAGATCCAACCGCGCTCGGTCGCGATCAGCACGGCCTGGGCCCGATCCATGGCGCCCAGCTTTCCGTAGACGTTGTGAAGATGCGTGCGGATGGTGCTGGCCGACAGCCCGAGGTCGCCGGCGATCTGCTTGTAGACCTTGCCCGCGGCGAGGCCCCGCAGCACCTCGACCTCCCGTCGTGACATGGGGCAGGGATCGATCTGTCGCGGGCGTCCGCCTGAATCGGGCATCGATAGGTCGTAGATCACCGCTCGGAGCTCCGCCGGCCCCACCCCGACGATCCGGGTCACCGCCATCAGCTCCGAGGGCGAGATCGAGCCACCGAAGACGTAGTTGGCGAGCATGTCGGCCAGGCGCACAAGCGCGGCTTCCGGCTCACCGTCCTGGGCGTGGTGGCGCTCGATCGCGCTGGCGATGGTCTTCGGCAGTCCCCACCGGCGCGCCAGTACGCCACCGACGAGGGCGTGGTCGACTCCGAGCTCGCGACGCTCGCGGGCCACGCGTTCCTCGGGGGTGCGGGCGTCGGCGTGAACCTGGTGCGGGTAGCCGGGGTAGGCGTGGACGAGCACGAGCTTGCCGATGTCGTGCAGCAGCGATGTGACCATCAAGCGGTCTCGGGCCGGGTAGCCGAGCTCGCGGGCCAGCCGCTCGGCGGCCCGCTGGGTCGCCACCGCGTGCAGGCGAAAGCGCTCGGGAAGTCCCCGCCAAACCGTGCTGTGCTCGAAGAAGTCGAAGGTTCGGGCGCCGCTGGCGATCGATCTCACCGCCTCGGGCGAGAGCAGCTCGATGCCCTCCACCGCGCTCTCGACGCGCCCCCGAGTCTGGCCTTCGAGCCGGTTGGCCACGCGCAGCACCGCCACCGTCAGGGCCACGTCGGACTCGACGGCCCTTACCATGTCGACGCTCGAGGGTCCATCGCGCTCGCATAGCTTCAGGACGCGGTTGCGGGATTCGATCAGGACGGGAAAGGCCTCGAGGGCCTCGAAGGCGGCGGTCAGACGACGGCCATGCCCCTCGTTGTGATGGCGTTCCCGAGCGGCGTAGGGATCGGTGGGGCCTGCGTTGACAGCGGCGAGTGTGGCCACGACGCCCATGCCCCTATATCGGCAACTGTGGGGTCACGGTTTAGCTCTTCTCCTGGCGCGCCCGATCGAGCGCGCGATCGATCCGGGCCAGCGCCTCGCCGCGGCCCAGGAGCGCGACGGTCTCGAAGATGCCCGGCGACACCGTCGTTCCGGCCACCGCGACCCGAACGGGCTGAAAGACCCTCCCGGGCTTTTCGCCCCGGCGCGCCACCACTCCCCGCAACGCCACCTCCACGGTTTCCGGGGTGAACGGCTCGGACCCCGCGATCGCTTCGCGGGCGGCCGTGAGGCTCTCGACCCCTCCGTCACGGAGAATCGTCTTTCGCAGCGCGGCGGGGTCATCTACCGGCCCGTCGAACAGGAAACCGGCCAGCGGCCAGAAGTCGGCCAGCGTCTGGATCTTCTCGGCCGAGATCTCGACCGCCCGGCGCAGGCCACCGCGACCCGTATAGGCCTCCAGGCGAGCCACGAGGTCGTCGGTGCCCAGGGCGCGCAGGTGCTTCCCGTTCATGTGCCGCAGCTTCTGCTCGTCGAACACGGCGGGATTCTTGGACACCCGATCCAGCCGAAAGCGATCGGCGAGCTCCTGCAGGCTGAAGTGCTCCTCGTCGGCGGAGAACCCGGCGCCCAGCAGCGCGATGTAGTTGTCGACCGCCTCAGGCAGGTAGCCGGCGTCGCGGAGCTCCTGCACCGACGCCGCCCCGTGGCGCTTTGAGAGCTTGCGTCCGTCGGGACCGTGCAGCAGCGGCAGATGGGCGTAGCGCGGAGGCGCCGCCCCCAGCGCCTCGAACACGAGCAGCTGCTTGGGGGTGTTGGAGAGGTGGTCCTCGCCGCGTACGACGTGGGTGATCTCGGCGTCGAGGTCGTCGACCGCGACGGCGAAGTTGTAGAGCACCGAGCCGTCGGCGCGGGCGATCACCGGATCGTCCAGATTGACGTTCGGAAATCGCGTCGGTCCGCGGATGATGTCGGGCACGATCGTGTCGCCATCGTCGGGGACGCGCAACCTGATCGCACCCGTGTCCGCGGGCGTGCCTCGATATCCACGCTGGTCCCCATGCCGCGTCTTGAACGCCTTGACGTCCTCTGCGGTGGCGCTCGAGCGATACGCGTGGCCCGTCTGCAGCAGCTGGCCCAGCGCCTGGGCGTGACGCGAGGCCCGCTCGGATTGGAGCACCGGCCCCTCGTCCCAGTCGAGGTTCAGCCAGCGCAGCGCGTCGAGGATCTGCTCGACGTTCTCAGGCGTCGATCGCTCGCGGTCGGTGTCTTCGATCCGCAGCACGAGCGTCCCCGCCCGCCCCTGCCCACCGTCACCTGGTCCATGGGCGAGCAGCCAGTTGTACAGCGCGGTCCGGGCGCCCCCGATGTGGAGCGCCCCCGTCGGGGATGGAGCAAAGCGAACGCGCATGAGAAGCTTCCCGGCATGCTAATCGGCGCGCACATCTCTACGGCCGGCGGATTGGCCAAGGCGATCGGGCGCGGGGTGGAGCGCGGGTGCCGCTCGATCCAGATCTTCAACCAGTCACCGCGGATGTGGCGACCGACCGCCTACCGGGAAGAGGATTTCGTGGCCTTTGCGCAGGCGATGGATGCGAGCCAGATCAACGCCGTGTTGATCCACGCCGTGTACCTGCTCAACTGCGCCTCTCAGGATCGGGATATACGTGACAAGTCGCGCGCGTCGCTGACCCACTCGCTGCGGATCGGCGACGCGATCGGGGCCACCGGGGTCGTGCTGCATCCGGGCTCGGCAGCCGGACGAGTCGCGCACGGTCCGAATGAGCCAGGCCGGAGGCCGAGCAGCCCGCAAGCGCGAGACGGCGACGTGCGCGCCGCAGTCGCGCGGGCGGGCGAAGTGATCCGGGAGGCGCTCGCCGATTCGGAGCGCTGCCCGCTGCACCTCGAGAACACCGCCGGGGCGGGTGGCACGTTGGGGAGATCATTCGAGGAGCTCGCGGAGCTGATCGCCGCCGCCGGCGGCGGCGCGCGCATCGGGCTGTGCCTGGACTCATGTCACCTGTACGCCTCCGGATACGACATCAGGACTGTCGAGGGACTGAGCGGGACGCTCGACGAATGCGATCGGATCACCGGGCTGCGGCGCCTGGGCTCGCTGCACTGCAACGACTCCGCTCGCGGGCTGGGATCCAACCGCGACCGGCACGCGAACCTCGGCGAGGGCGAGCTCGGCGCGGACGGGTGTGCGGCGTTCCTGTCCGAGCCGAGATTCGAGGGCCTTCCCTGCGTGCTGGAGACGCCCGGACCCGACGGGCACGGTCCCGACGGCGCCGAGGTCGCGCTCGCCCGCCGGTTGCGGGGACGAGGAAAAGCGTCACGTACTCGAGCGCGCTAGCGTGAGGCGCCGATGAGCAGCGAGAGCAAGTCGCACCCGGGGGACGCCCTGGTCGTGTTCGGCATCACCGGCGACCTGGCCAAGAAGATGACCCTGCGCTCCCTGTACCGGCTGGAACGTCGCAAGCTCCTGGACTGCCCGGTGATCGGCGTGGCGGTCGAGGACTGGACGGTGCAGAAGCTGCGCGACCACGCGCACGAAGCGATCGCCGCCACCGGGGAGACCATCGACGAGCGCGTGTTCAAGCGCTTCGCCACCCGGCTGCAGTACGTGAGCGGCGACTTCGGCGATCCCCAGACCTACTCGAAGGTCTCCGCCGCCCTCAGCGCTGGGGCGAGCGCCGTCTACTACCTCGAGATCCCTCCGTCGCTGTTCGGGATGGTCGTCGGCGGTCTGGCCAAGGAAGGACTGCTCTCCCACGGGCAGCGGGTGGTGGTGGAGAAGCCGTTCGGCCACGACCTGGCGTCCGCCCGCGCGCTGGCGGCCGAGCTGCACGAGCACCTCGACGCATCACAGCTCTACCGGATCGACCAATTCCTCGGGAAGACGGGACTCGAGGAGGTCCTCTACCTGCGCTTTGCCAACACGATGCTCGAGCCGGTGTGGAACCGCAACTATCTGGCCTGCGTCCAGATCACGATGACCGAGCGCTTCGGAGTCGAGGACCGCGGTCACTTCTACGATCCTGTCGGCGCCCTGCGCGACGTGGTCGTCAACCACCTGATGCAGGTGCTCGCGGCCGCCGCGATGGAGCCGCCCGCCGGCGGTGATCCCGAGACGCTCAAGGACGCGAAGTTCGCCGTCTTCCGCGCGATGCCCGACGCCGATCCCGTGCACTACGTCCGGGGTCAATACGAAAGCTACCGTGAGATCGACGGCGTGGCTCCCGACTCGAGCACCGAGACCTACGCCGCTCTACGGCTGGAGATCGACAACTGGCGTTGGGCCGGGGTGCCCTTCTTCATCCGGACAGGAAAGCAGCTGACCGCGACCGAGACCGAGCTGCGGCTGGTGTTCAAGCACCCGCCGCGGGTCCACTTCATCAGCGACGGGCACCGGCGGCCCCAACCGAACCAGATCGTGTTCAAGATCGATCCCGGGACCGGCATCAGAATGGTGCTCGACGCCCACCGCGCCGACAAGCCCGGGCCCCGGGAGATCGAGCTCGACATGGAGTTCGCGACGGAGGGCGGCGAAGCAGCGACGCCCTACGAGGTCCTTCTCCACGCGGCGATCATCGGCGACAGCACCCACTTCACCCGCCAGGACAGCGTCGAGGCCACGTGGCGGATCGTCTCGCCACTCCTCGAGTCCCCCCCGACCGCCTACCCGTACGCCAAGGGATCATGGGGACCCGCGGAGGCCAAGCCGCTCGTGGCCAGGTTCGGCGGCTGGCACGGCCCGTGGATCCCACGAGAAGGAGCACCAGCATGAGATCGGGAATCGGCAGTTTGCTCTACATCATCATCGGCGTACTGGTCGGCTCGGCGCACCACTACTTCGCCCACGTCGACACGATCAAGCCGATCGTGTCAGCGCTGCTGGCGATCGTGCTGTGGCCGCTGCTGCTGTTGGGAGTTGATCTCCACATCAGGTAGGGCCGGGACCCTATACGCGGCGCCCGCTCAGGCGATGAGCGCGCTCATCGACTCGCTCGCCATCTCGGGATCATCGGCCATGGCCTCGGGTGCCAGGATCGCCGCCGGCCCCACGGCCGCCGGAAGGAGCGACGCTCCGAGGAGCGCGTCGAGTTCGCCGTGCAGGCTCGCGCAGCGGGCCACCCGGAACTCCGGTCCGAGCCTCAGCCTCCGCTCGCCGGCCGAGGTGCTCAGCTCGATCACCACATCAGACTCACCGGGAAACCCCGCGAGCAGCTCCTTGAGATCCCCGAGCACGCTCGCCGGCAGGGCGCCGGCGTCGAGACGAAGCCGCACCGCACTCGGTGGTCCCGGCGGCTTGGCCTCCTGCTCTCGAGCGTCGCGGACCTCATCCGCCGTCGGGGCGAATCGCTCCGCCTGCTGGACGACGACGCAGATCTTCTCCCGGTCCTTGTGGTCGACCCGGCCGCGGATCAGCACAATCGAGTCGACGCAGAGCGCCTCGTCGCTCGCGGCCAGAGCCTTGCCGAACACCACGATCTCGATCGACGCCCCGAGGTCGTCGAGCGTCGCGAACATCATCGGATCACCCTTCTTGGTCCTGATCCGCTTGGCTTGGGTGATCATGCCCCCGATCGTCACCCAGTCGCCATCGCGCCGGGCCGCCAGCTCACTCAGTGGGCAGTCGAGGCGCGCCCTGAGCGCCGGTCCGACCTCCTTGAGCGGGTGCGCGGAGATGAACAGGCCGATCGCCTCCTTCTCGGCCGCCAGCAGCTCGGCGCGGTCAAACTCCCCGGCCGGAATCGGAGCGTGGCTGGGAGTGTCCAGACCACCGTGAAACCCCCTCGCAGCGCGAGAGCCCGGCTCGCCGCTGGCCGCTCCGGACCCCGGAGCCATGAGATCGAAGATCGATCCCTGTCCGGTGAGGACATCCTGCTGAGCCTTCTGGCCCGCGCCCTGGGCCTGCTCGAGCACGGCCAACATGCCTTTACGCGAGGCCCCGGTGGAGCCGAACGCCCCGCACTTGATCAGCGCCTCGATCGCCTTCTTGTTGACCGCCCGATTGTCCACGCGGGCACAGAAGTCCCACAGATCCCGGAAAGGCTCGCACCGGTGCGTACCTCCAACGCCACCGCCTTCGGCCCCTGCGTCACCACCTGAGCTCCGCGCGCGCTTGATCGCCTCGACGGCCTGGTAGCCGACGCCCTTGACTGCATCCAGCCCGAAGCGGATGTTCCCTTCGACCACCACGAACTCGTGGTCTGACAGGTTGACGTCGGGCGGCAGGATCTCGATGCCCATCTGCTCGGCCTGGGCGACGAAGAACGGCACTCGGTCCTTGGTGTCCATCACGGTGGAGATCAGCGCGGCCATGTACTCAGCCGGATAGTTGGCCCGCAGCCAAGCGGTTCGGTAGGAGATCAGGGCGTAACAGGCAGCGTGCGACTTGTTAAACGAGTAGTCAGCCGACCGCTCGTTGGTCGCCCACAACAGCTCAATCACCTGCTCTGCGGTTCCCGACGCGCGGCACCCACTGAAGAACTCAGGCTTGAGCGTCGCCATCGCCTCGCGGTTCTTCTTGCCGATCGCCTTGCGCAGGTCATCGGCCTTGGCGCCGCTGAAGCCCGCGAGCTCCTTGGCGATCTGCATCGCCTGCTCCTGATAGATGATCACGCCCTTGGTCGCCTCGAGGATTGCCCGCAGACGCTCATCCGGATAGGAGATCGACTCCGGATCGCGCTTGCCGCGGGCATAGGCGGGAATCTGGTCCATGGCACCGGGCCGGTACAGCGCCCCCAGCGCTATCAGGTCGTCGAACTCCGTCGGCTTGACCTTCTTCAGCGCCTCGCGCATCCCCTCGGACTCGAACTGGAACACGCCCCCGGAGTCGCCGCGGGCGAGCATCTCGTAGGTCGGAGCGTGATCGAGCGCCAGCGTCGCCATGTCGGGCCGGCCAAGGGCCTGACCGTCATCCCCCGTCACCGAGCGTTCGATGATGTCCAGCGCGTCCTCGATCACGTCGAGGTTGCGGAGCCCGAGGAAGTCCATCTTCAAGAGGCCGATCTGCTCGATCGGCTTCATCGTGAACTGCGTGACGGTGCGAAACACCTTCTCGCCGTGCTCATCGGTTCCCGCGTCGGCGATCTGCAGGGGGACGATTTCGGTCAACGGGCGATCGGCGATCACCACCGCGGCGGCGTGGATGGAGGAGTTGCGCACGATCCCCTCGAGGCCCTTGGCCACCTCGACGATCTGCTTGGCCGTCCCGTCGCGGTCAACCTCGGCGCGCAGCGGCTGACCCGGTTTCAAGCAGTCCTCGAAGCTCGGCGAGCGCCCCATGATCGGATCGGGGATCAGCTTGGCGAGCCGGTCCCCGGCGCCGTAGTCGTGGCCGAGGACGCGCGCGGCGTCCCGGGTCGCCACGCGCGGGAAAACCTTGCCGAAAGTGACGATCTGCGCGACCGACTCCTTGCCGTACTTCTCGGTCACGTAGCGGATCATGCGCTCACGCCCACGGACGGAGAAGTCGATGTCGATGTCCGGCATCGAGACGCGCTCGGGGTTCAGGAAGCGCTCGAACAGCAGGTCGTGTCGGAGGGGGTCCACGTCGGTGATCTGCAGGCAGTAGGCGACGATCGATCCGGCGGCAGAGCCACGTCCGGGGCCGA
>JBPCPO010000088.1:0-23602 GCA_050999075.1 Solirubrobacteraceae bacterium | reverse complement strand
TCAGGAAACCTCGGCCGGCTCGTCCTTGCCGGCGAGCCGGTCCCGTCCGCGCTGAACTGCGGCGATGAACTTGCTCAGGTTGACCTCGAGCGTGCCGAGGATCTCGTCCGCGTAGTCCTCGGCGCCGAGGCGGATCTCGCGCTCACGCGAGCGGGCGTCCTCGATGATGTCCTCCGCGGCGCGCTCCGCCTGCTTGGTGACCTCCTCCTCGGAGACCAGGCGCTCCTGGCGTTCCCGGGCCTCCTTGACGATCCGCTCGGCCTCACGCTTTGCCTCGGCCAGCATCTCCTGCCGCTCCTTGACGATCCAGCGCGCCTGCTTGATCTCCTCCGGGATCGTCGCCCGCATCTGGTCGAGGATGTCGTAGATCTCCTCCTTGTCCACGCGGACCTGATCGGTCAGCGGGACCGGCTTGGCGTTGTGGACGAGATCGTCCAGCTTGTCGATGAGTACCAGGACGTCCATCAGAATCTCTGTTTCGTCAGTGACCGAGGCGTTCCTTCAAAGCTCCGGCCACCTCCTCGGGGACGAGATCATCGATATCGCCGCCGAACGTGGCCAGCTCCTTGACGCCGCTCGACCTGAGGAAACTGTACTTGGGCGAGGCCATCAGGTAAACAGACTCGATCTCGGGCGCCTGCCGGCGGTTGAGCTGATTCATCTCGAACTCGTATTCGAAGTCGGAGATCGCGCGCAGTCCCTTGACGATGGCCATCGCTCCTCGTGTCCGCGCGAACTCCACCACCAGCGTACTGAACGGCTCCACGCTGACGTTGGCGAACTCGCTCGTCGCTCGCTTCGCGAAGCCCACGCGCTCCTCCGCGGTGAACAGCGTGCTGCCCTTCCTCAGCGGCAGGTCGACCACCGCGATGATCACCCGGTCGAACATCGCGCAAGCGCGCGAGATCACATCGACGTGGCCGAAGGTGACCGGATCGTAGGAGCCGGGGCAGATGGCGATGCGGTTATCGAGAGGCATATATCCGTAGCAACGTGTCGCCGTAGCGGCGCTCGTCCAGTAGGACCAGATCGAGCTCGAGCGGTGCCCGTCGGTCGCTTTCGGCGATCACGCGGGCCTCCGGCGCAAGCACCGGCACCAGCGACGCCGACAGCTCACGTCCAAAGCTGCTCGCCCGACGGTATGGGGGATCGAGGAACACGAGATCGTATTGACGCGCGTTCGCGCGTGCCCGCTCGAGGAACCTGAGGGCCGGCTGGCACCGAATTTCGCCAACGAGAGCGAGCGACTCGAGGTTGCGCGCGATCGCCGCGACCGCGGTCGCCGAGCTATCCACGAGGGTGGCCTGCGCCGCTCCCCGGGACAGCGCTTCGATTGCCAGTGCGCCGGATCCGGCGAACAGGTCGAGTACGCGGGCGTCCTGCACCGTGACGAGGATCGAGAACAGCGCCTCCCGGACGCGCTCGGGGGTCGGCCGAGTTGCCCGGCCCCGAGGGGCTCTCAGCGTCGCTCCCCGGCACGATCCGGCAATCACCCGCACGCATTCACGCTCGGATCGGCGCCTGCGCCTCGGCCCCGAAGAGGTTGCCCAGGGCATCGGCCAGCAGTGCGTTGTCGGGCCGAAGGAGCCCGGGATCATCGGCGGTGATCCGCTGGGCGTGACGCCGGGCCCGCTCGAGCAGCTCGGCGTCGCGCGGCAGCTCGGCGACGGCGAATTGGGCCAGGCCATGTTGCCGGGTACCCACCAGCTCACCCTCGCCGCGCAGCTCGAGGTCGATCTCCGCGAGCTTGAAGCCATCGCGGTGGGAGGCGAGTGCCCGCAGTCGGCTCGAGGCCTTGTCGCCGAACAGCAGGCACAGCGAATCGTGAGCTCCGCGCCCGATCCGTCCGCGCAGCTGGTGCAACTGAGAGACCCCGTAGCGGTCGGCGTCCTCGACCAGCATCACGGTCGCGTTGGGAACGTCGATTCCCACCTCGACCACCGACGTCGCGACCAGGACATCCGCGGCTCCGGACGCAAATTGCGCCATCGCCGCCTGCTTGTGCGCCGAGCGCAGCTGACCGTGGAGCAGCACCAGATTGAACTCGCGCAGCTCGTCGGCGCGCAGGCGCTCGAACTCGGCCGTCGCCGCTCGCACCTGAAGCAGCTCGGACTCGTCCACGAGCGGGCAGACCACGAAGGCCTGGCGCCCCGCGCGCAGCTCCTCGCGAATGCGGTCGTACGCCCGCACGCGTTCGGCCTCGGTGGAGCAGACGAACGTGGCGATCGGCCGCCGCCCCCGTGGAAGCTCGCGCAGCAGCGTGAAGTCGAGATCACCGTAGCCGGCCAGGGCGAGCGTGCGCGGGATCGGTGTCGCGGTCATGTGCAGAACGTGCGGACTGACCCGGGCGCCATCCACCCCCGCCACCTGCCTCGCCTTGCCCTCCAGCGCCGCCCGCTGGCGCACTCCGAACCGGTGCTGCTCGTCGATGACCGCCACCGCGAGCGCGGCGAAGCGCACCGGTTCCTCGATCAGCGCATGGGTACCGACGATCAGCGACAGCTCTCCGCTGGCGAGCTTGCCGAGCAGATCCGCCCGACGGCGCGCCGGGGAGGATCCCGTCAGCAACCCCACCCGCAGGGCCTCTCCCCCCATCAACGCCTGGATCGTGGCGAAGTGCTGCTCGGCGAGGGTCTCGGTGGGGGCCATGAACGCACCCTGACAGCCGTGCTCGACCGCCCGCAGCAGGGCATAGAGCGCGACGACGGTCTTGCCAGATCCGACCTCTCCCATCAGCAGCCGCGCCATCGGACGTGACCGGGCCAGGTCGCGATCGATCGTCTCGATCGCTCGCTGCTGATCACCGGTGAGCTCGAAGGGCAATGTCGCCGTCAGCCAGCGCGCGGTCAGCTCGCGCTCGGAGTCGATGGCCGGAGCGGTGCTCGTCTCATGGCGTAAACCACGCCGGCGCAGCAGCGCCAGCTGGACGAGCAACAGCTCGTCGAACGCCAGCCGTACTCGCGCCACCTCGACGTCGGACTCGATCCGGGGAAAGTGGGCGGCCGCCACCGCGGCGCGACGGTCGGGCAGGCGCTCGGCGATCCGCAGGCGGACGGGCAGCGGCTCGGGCACGTCGTCCAGCGCATCGACTTGGTCGCGCACCAGCGCGAGGATCTGGGTCGAGGAGAGGCCATCGCTCGCCGGATAGTGCGCGACCACGTCTCCGGTGGCCACCGCTTCGGTCGTGCGGGCATGGCCCTGAACGCGGAACCGACCCGCGGGCTCGAGCTTGCCGTGGAGCACGAGACGCGTGCCCGGGGGATATCGCGCCACCAACCACGGCTGATTGAAGAAGGTGGCCTTGACCTGGCCGGTCTCGTCGGCGACCGTGGCCTCCACAAGCGGACGCATGCCCCGGCGGCGAACCGGCCTCGACCCGATGCTGTTGACCCGCACGACCACGGTCGCCGCCTCCCCCGGCGCCAGCTGCGCCAGCGTTCCGGCCTCCCGACGGTCCCGCGGCAGGTGCTCGAGCAGGTCCAGGACGGTATGAAGCCCGAGCGTCCGGGCCGCGTGCTGGGCCTTGGCACCCTCCACACGCAACGAAGTCCGCAGCCGCGACGGACGCGGGTAGCGGATCGGCGCCGAGCGCAGCTCGTCGTCGTCGAGCGGGTGCGAGCCCGCAAAGCCAGTGAACTTCATTTCCTCGCGCCAGATGATGACGTCGCCAGGGCCGCCGCCGCCCGCCGCCGCGGTCACTCAGCGCAGAGCAGCCACCAGTAGCTCGGCTGCCCGCCGTCGGAGAGCTCGAGCTCGACCTCCCCGTCCACCAGCGCCTGGACCGTCTCGTCGTCGAGCGGCGCCTCCGCGCCCCGCAGGCAGGTGATCAGCTCGGCGTCCTCGGCCAGCTGCCGGAGCACGCCCCGGAGGGTCTCCGGCGGCCTGCCCCACGCAACGATCTGCTCCTCGACGAAGCCGATCGCGTCGCCCTGACGGAAGCGCCCATGCGCGTCGTCGCGCGCCGCCGGCGCGACGGCGCCGCTCCGCACGCGCTCCAGCGCGCCGATCATCGCCGCGGCGTTCGTCGCCGCGCTGCGGTTGGGGTGCATGCTCACGACGGACGCGAGACCGGCCTGCTGGGAGCGCGAGGGAACCACCCACACCTGCTTGTCCGACAGCTCCGCGGCGCGCTCGGCGGCCATCACCACGTTCGCGCTGTTGGTCAGCACCACCACCTCCTCCGCGGCGATGGCATGGATCGCGGCGAGCAGGTCGTAGGTCGAAGGGTTGAACGTCGGTCCCCCGTCGAGGACCCGTGCCCCCAGGCTCTCGAACAGGAGGCGCATGCCGTCCCCGGAGATCACCGCCAGCACGCCGCACAATGCGCCGGACGCGGTGGAATCGAGGCGCTCGATTCGCTGCTGCATCTGCACCCGCATGTCGGCGACGTCCAGGTGCGAAACGACGGCTCCGTCAGCCAACGCGGTCGCCGCATCCGGATCGTCGGTGTGGACGTGCACCTTCAGCGTCGTCTGATCGCCCACCACGAGCACGGAGTCTCCGATCAGCTCGAGCGCCGCGATGAGCGACCGCGGCTCCAGGTGGGTGCCGGTGAGGGCGAAGTTGGTGCAGTAGCGGTAGGTGCAGGAGGAATGCTGCGGATGGGTGACCCGCGCCGCCCGCTGGTGCTCCAGCGGCGGCGGGTCGCTGCCGCGCAGCGCGCCCACGATTCCCGCCAGCAGCACCGTCAATCCGTAGCCGCCCGCGTCGACGACTCCCGCGTCACGCAGGACGGGCAGCAGCTCCGGACCACGCTTGACCGAGTCCTGCCCGGCGTCCAGAGCGCGCTCCATCACGCCGGCGATGAGCGCGTTCTGGTGCTCGGGCGTCGAGTCCGGGCCCAGTCGCCCGTCCTGCATGTGGGCCAGGTCGGAGGCCACCCGGTGGGCCATCTCCCGCACGACGGTCAGGATCGTGCCCTCCGCCGGCTCACGCACCGACCCGTAGGCCTGGTCGGCGGCGCGGGCCAGGGCGGCACCGATCAGCACCGGATCCACCAGCTCCCCGGGGCGGCTGGCCAGCTCCTCGGCCGCGCCGCGAATGAGCTGGGACAGAATCACGCCGGAGTTTCCCCGCGCGCCGAGCAGCGCAGCTCGAGCCACCGACGCGACGATCTCGTCGCGACCGATGTCGTCGATGGTGCGATCCTGGGACGCTGCCGCGAGCCGATCGAGCTCATGGAGCACAGCCCCCAGCGTGAGCACCATGTTGTCGCCCGTGTCTCCGTCGGCGACGGGGAACACATTGAGGTCGTTTACCTCCTCACGCCGGGCCTCGAGCGAGACCAGCGCGGCTTCCACGAGTGCGCGGAAGCGAACGATGCTGGGGTCGGACACCCTGCGGGCGCCCAGCTCAGCGAGCCTTGACGATCTTGCCGGCCTTCAGGCAGCGAGTGCAGACGTAGACCCGGCGCGGAGTCCCGGAGTCGTCGATCCGTACGCGCTGCAGGTTCGGGTCAAAGCGCCGGTTGGTCGCCACCATCGAGTGGCTGCGGCTGTGGCCGAACGCGGGGCCCTTCGCGCAGACATGGCAAACCTTGGACACCGCGCGAGTATAGGGCCTAGATGTCCGCGGGCCCCGCGGGGCCCGCGGGCCTTTGATCGGCCAGCCGCTCCTTGACCGCCAGCAACGCCAGGACGGCCTGCGCCGCGTCTCGCCCCGTGTCGCGCTTGGTGCCGCCCTGGACCCGGTCGAGCGCCTGGGTCATCGTGTCCACCGTGAGCACGCCGAACCCGCACGGGACCCCGGTGGCGAGCGCCACGTCCTGAATCCCGCGCGCGGCTTGGCCGCAGACGTAGGCGTAGTGATCGGTGTCCCCGCGAATCACGGCGCCGAGGCACACGACTCCTGCGTATCGCCCGGACTGCGCGGCGTACTTGGCCACCAACGGAAGCTCGAAGGCACCCGGGACCTCGAAGCCGTCCACGTCCCGCGCCCCGATCTCCTCCTCGCTCAGCGCCTCCCGGGCTCCGGCCTCGAGCCGATCGGCCAGCTCCTCATAGAAGCGCGCCACGCACAGCGCGACGCGGCGGCTCACCGCTCCCGCTCGCGGTCCTGCTCACGCTGGGCCGCCGCTCGTGAGTCATCCCGCTGCTCGTCGTGGATCATCTCCTCGTCGAGCGCCAGCCCCTGGTGGTGGAGGGTGTGGCCGAGCTTGTCGCGCTTGGCGCGCAGGTAGGCCTCGTTGTGGGGGTTGGAGAGGTGCTCGATCGGAAGCTGATCGCTGACCGACAGCCCGTAACCGGACATGCCCGAGATCTTCTTCGGGTTGTTGGTCAGGATCCGGATGCTCGTGAGACCGAGATCGACGAGGATCTGCGCCCCGATCCCGTAGTCGCGCAGGTCCACCGGGAGACCCAGCCGGAGGTTGGCGTCGACGGTGTCGAGGCCCTCCTCCTGGAGCTTGTAGGCCCGTAGCTTGTTGAGCAGGCCGATGCCGCGGCCCTCCTGCGACAGATACAGAAGCACCCCGCGACCCTCGCGCTCGATCATCCCCAGCGCGGACTCGAGCTGTTCACCGCAGTCACAGCGCAGCGAATGGAACACGTCGCCGGTGAGGCACTCGGAATGCACCCGCACGAGCACGTCGCCACCACCCTCGACGTCTCCCTTGACCAGCGCGACGTGGTGCTTGTTGTCGACCAGGGAGCGATAGCCGACGGCCTCAAAGTCGCCGAATGCCGTCGGCAGCTTCGTCGCCACGACCCGCTCGACGAGCTTCTCGGTGCGGCGGCGGTACGCGACGATGTCGGCCACGGTGACCATCTTCAAGCCGTGGCGCTCGCAGTAGGGAGCCAGGTCGGGGACGCGGGCCATCGTGCCGTCGTCGTTCATGATCTCGCAGATCACTCCGGCGGGGATCAGCCCGGCCAACCTCGCCAGATCGACCGCCGCCTCGGTCTGACCCACCCGCTCGAGCACCCCTCCGGCCTTGGCCTTCAACGGGAACACGTGCCCCGGCTGGACGAGCTCGCGCGGGCTCGTGCTCGGGTCGATCGCGACCTGGATCGTGCGGGCGCGGTCGGCCGCCGAGATCCCGGTGCTGACTCCGGAGCGAGCCTCGATCGAGACGGTGAACGCGGTCTCGAACGCCGATTCGTTCTTGGCCGCCATCAGGTCGAGCCCGAGCTCCTCGCAGCGCTCCGGGGTCAGGGCCAGGCAGATCAGGCCACCGCCCTCCTTGCGCATGAAGTTGACCACGGTGGGAGTGGCGAACTGGGCGGCGATCGTCAGGTCGCCCTCGTTCTCCCGGCCCTCGTCGTCGCAGACCACGACCATCTTGCCCTGCCGGAAGTCCTCGATCGCCTCCTCGATCGTGGCGAACGGCGCCTTGGTCATAGTCACCTCCGCGGGGCATCCAGCCCCGCGTCCTGATGATGAGGTCGGCTTCCGGCCGCCCGTAAAGCCAGCTTCTCCACGTACTTGGCGAGCACATCGACCTCCAGGTTCACGCGCTTCCCGGGCTCTGCCTCACCGAGGTTGGTGCGCTTCAGGGTCTCGGGGATGAGGGAAACGGTAAAGGATCGCGCGTCCACCTCGGCGACGGTCAACGACACGCCGTCGACAGCGATCGAACCGGTGGCGACGACATAGCGCAGGATCTCCGGCGGAGCCTCGATGGCGACACGGCGGGCGAAGCCGTCCGGGGCCACGCTGAGCACCCTCGCCAGCGCGTCGACGTGACCCTGGACGACGTGTCCGCCGAGCCGATCTGTGGCGCGCAGCGGCAGCTCGAGATTGACCTCGCCGTCGATCGGCACCTCGCCGAGCGAGGTCCGCGACAGGGTCTCGTTCATCACCTCGGCCGCGAACGAGCCCCGGTCGACCGCGGTGGCGGTCAGGCACACGCCGTTGACGGCGATCGAGTCACCCCGTCGCAGCTCGGCGGCGAGCGAGGTCGCGACGGTCAGGCGCACGCCGTCGTGAGAGTGCTCCGAGCCCGTGACCCGCCCGCTGTCCTGTACGAGACCGGTGAACATCAGGGCTCGCCGCCGTTCACCGGCTCACCACTCCTTCATGCGCGCCGACACGAGCAGGTCCGCGCCGACGCGTTCGCAGTCGAGCGTGAGGGCGCCCACCGCGTCGGCGATCGACTGGGCCCCTTCGCCCTCGATCGGGTCGCGGGCGGTCCGTCCGCCGAGGACCAGTGGGGCCAGGAACAGCCGGATCTCGTCGACCTCGCGCGCGTCGAGGAAGGCTCCGGCCAGGTGGGGGCCCCCCTCGAGCAGGATCGAGCCCATCCCCGCCGCGCCGAGCTGGTCCAGGGCCGAGCCCACGCGCGCGGGCTCGTTCTCGCCCGGCGCGACCACCACGTCGATGCCGTGGGTCTGCAGGGCGTCGGTCGCGGCCCTCGGAGCCGCTCGCGAGACGACCACCGTGAGCGGGACCCGCTCCACGTCGCGCACGAGCTTCGCGCCGAGCGGCAGCCGGGCCAGAGAGTCGAACACGACGCGCCGGGGCTGACGCGCCACGCCCTGCACCCGGGAGGTCAGCAACGGATCGTCCGCGAGCACGGTCCCGATCCCGACCGCGACCCCGTCGCACTCCGCGCGCCAGTGATGGGCGCGGTAGCGGCTCTCCTCCCCCGAGATCCATCGCGAGTCCCCGCCACGAGCCGCAACCTTGCCGTCGAGGGTCATGGCCGATTTGAACAGCACCCACGGGCGTCCCGTCCGGGCGTGCTTTCGAAACGGCTGGTTCTGCACGCGGGCCCGCTGCGCCAGGTCCCCGTCGGCGATCACGACCTCGATCCCGTCGTCGCGCAGGATCCCGAGCCCCCGTCCCGAGGCGTGCGCGCTGGGATCGTCGCTGGCGACGACCACGCGGGTGATCCCGGCCGCGCGGATCGCTTCGGTGCACGGAGGGGTCCTGCCGTGATGACAGCAGGGTTCGAGCGAGACGTACAGGGTCGCGCCGGCGAGGTCCTCACCCTGCGCGGCGCGGATCGCCTCGACCTCGGCGTGAGCGGAGCCCGGCGCCTGGTGAAACCCCTCGCCGATGACCTCTCCGTCGCGTCCCAGCACCGCTCCGACCAGGGGGTTGGGGCTCACCCGGCCACGTCCCTGCTCGGCCAGCTCAAGCGCGCGAGCGAGGTGACGGCGATCGGAGTCGGTCCTCAACGGCATCGGCGACCCTCGAGGATAGGGGCGGGCGACGACCGGGCGGCGGCGGCTAGGAGCACTTCCCCCCGGTCAGCCGGTAGACGCTCATCGCGGGCCCGGGACGCTCGTACTGGCGGGGGTAATAGTCGATCGACCAGTCGAAGTTGAACGGGATCGGGCCGGCTCCCGCTGCGAACGGACTGGTTTGGTACACGAGGCGGCTGCGGCTGGCGAGGGCGGCGTAGTAGGCGATCGCGGCCGGCACCACCCGCGGTTGCGCGAACGCCCGACCGGCCTGCAGGGAACCGACCACCACCCAGCAGAATCCGTTCGAGACGTACTGGTCTAGCAGCTCCGGACCGAGTGTGCGCTCGTACTCGTCGACGAGCACGAACCGGCGCTGATCGGGGGCCAGCGGGTTGCCCTGAGCATCCAGGTGGGTCAACGAGGTGGCGAACCGGTACCAGCGATCGCCGGTGGGCGTAAAGCCGCCGGAGACGCCGATGTCCGAGGCCCAGTTGTCAGGGACGACCGGTTCGATCACCACCTTGTCGCCGGCGGGAATGTTCTGCACCATCCACGCGCGCGTCAGGGCTCGGGTGTCGGGGCGCGACAGCGCCACGTCGTCGTGGATCACGGTGACGAGGCTCTGGCTCAGCAGCAGGATGGCCACAAGGCCGCCGGCGAGCCTTCCGGGCATGCGGCGCTCGTGCGCCAGCCAGCGCACGAGCTCAACCGCTCCGTAGGCGCCCAGCACGGCCACGATCGGAAAGATCGGCATCAGCCAGCGCCCGAAGAAGCGCTGCTGCGTGCCCATGAAGACGATGAAGGCGATCGGCGCCGGAATCAGCACGAGCGCCATCGCCACTCGGCGCCGGGCGAGCAGCAGCACCACGCCGCCGAGCGCGGCCAGGGCCGGTCCCCAGCCAAGCCCCCAGGTGAACGTCCACAGGTAGTAGCTGATCCCGCTGCCCGGGGTCAGGCCCAGCTTGAACGGCTCCTGCCCCGCCGCCGCCGAAGCCTGGGCCGAGACGCCCGAGGAGAACGAGGCGAAGTCGAGCACCGCAAAGGGATTGGTGAGCACGAAGGCGATCAGTGCGACGAGCAGGCCCAGCCCGAGTCGCCCCAGGGCCGGCAGGAAGGCCCGGCCGGTGCCGTCGCCGGCAAAGGCCATCAACAGGCAGACGAGGGTGATCCCCCCCGTGTACTTGGTGGCCGAGGCCAGCCCGATGCCGAGCCCCGCGATCGCGTAGTCGCGCGTGGCGCCGCCCCTCAGGACGCCGGCGATCCCGTACAGCGACAGCGCGACGGGAGCTAGCGTCGGGACGTCGTTGAGCGCCAGGTGGCTGTAGAAGATGGGCAGGAAGGCGAGGCCGAAGATGGCCGCGGCGAGCAGGCCGACGCTCCGCTGAAAGAACCGGGCTCCCGCCAGGTAGGTCAGCCCCACCGCCACCGTGCCCAGGGCCGCGGCGAGGATCCGCCCCACCACGAACACGCTGGTGGGATCGCTGCGGTAGGCACGGGTGACCGCATCCGCGCTGCCGAACCAGAGCTCGAACACGATGTGCAACAGGTATGAGTAGGCCGGAGGGTTGAGGAAGTACCTCGGGTTGAGGTCATGGGAGAAGAAGGCGATGGCCCGGGGCACGAAATGAGTCGCCTCGTCGACGTTGTAGCTGTAGGGGAGCCCCTGCTTGATGCCCCACAGGCGCAGCAGGAAGGTGACGAGGAGTAGCACCCCGAGCGCCGACCGGTACAGCCCCCTCCGGTCGGCACCTGCGACGGGCGACTCTGGACCGGCGCCCCGCGGCGAAGCCTGTTGCGCGGTCAGGGTGTGCGCCGGCCCGGCCGACGTGAGCGTCGCGCTCTCCATGTTCCTGCTACGAGTATCCCGCTACCGTGTTGCCGACAGCGCCTGAGCCGAGCCGCTCGAGCTTGGCGCCGAGCGCCAGCCGGAGCGATGGATGGCGCCAGAGCAACCTTAGCCTCAGGCCATGAAGCTCATCATTCAGATTCCGTGCTTCAACGAGGAGGAGCAACTTCCGCTCACCCTGAGTCGGCTGCCGCGCCAGGTGCCGGGGTTCGACGCCGTGCAGTGGCTGATCATCGACGACGGCTCGAGTGATCGCACGATCGAGGTGGCGCGCGCGAACGGAGTCGACCACGTCGTTCGCCTGACCAACCACAAGGGTCTCGCGGCGGCTTTCCAGGCCGGCCTGGATGCGGGGTTGAAGCTCGGCGCCGACGTGATCGTCAACACCGACGCCGACAACCAGTACGAGGGCGGGGACGTCCCGAAGCTGGTCGCGCCGATTGTCCGCGGGGAGGCCGACATGGTCGTCGGCGACCGTCAGGTGGACACGATCGAGCACTTCTCCGGGGCCAAGAAGCTGCTGCAGCGCCTCGGCTCCTGGGTCGTGCGCCAGGCCTCCTCGACCGAGGTTCCGGACGCGACCTCGGGCTTCCGGGCCTACAACCGTGAAGCTGCCCTGCAGGTCCAGGCCGTATCCAAGTTCACCTACACGCTCGAGACGATCATCCAGGCCGGCAAGCTGCTGGTCGCGGTCGAGCACGTCCCGGTCCGGACCAACCCCAAGACGCGCGACTCCCGGCTGTTCCCGTCGATGCCCGCCTATGTGCGCCGTAACGCGCTGTCGATCTTCCGGATCTACTCGCAGTACGAGCCGTTGAGGGTGTTCTGGGGCGGGGCGCTGGTGATGGGGCTCGCGGCGCTGGCCGTGTTCGTCCGCTTCGTGGTCTACTTCGCCGAGGGTCAGGGACAGGGCCACGTCCAGTCGCTGATTGCCGGCGCGGTGCTGTTCAACGCGGCGATGCTGCTCGGGTCGCTGGGGGTGATCGGAGACCTGCTCGACGCGCAGCGGACGCTGTCCCAGCGCACCTTCGAGCGAGTACGGCGGATCGAGCTGCAGCTGGGGGTGAAGCCCTCACACTATGAGCCGGCGGTGACGCGCCCTGATGCCAGACCTCGCGTCGTGAGCGCCCGGACCGAGCCGGAAGGCAACGGGAATCTGGCCGACGAGGCCACGCCGGTGCCGGGCGAGGCCGGGACATGACCGCGACCGCCGGTGTCGTGCCGACCGGCAACACGTTCGACAAGTACGGCTCGACCAACCCCGTGGTGCGCCGGCTGATGTCCGGGTTTGAGCGCGGCCTCGACGAGCTGCTCTCGCGCGCGGCACCGAAGTCTTTGCTCGATGTCGGCTGCGGCGAGGGCGTCCTGACCCTCAGATGGGCCCAGCGGCTGGGCTCGGAGCGCGTCGTGGGGATCGACCTCCCGGACGCCAAGCTCCAATCGGAGTGGCAGTCTCGCACGCATCAGAATCTCGAGTTCCGGCCCATGGTCGCCGAGCGCCTGGACTTCGCCGACCGCGAATTCGATCTCGCGGCGGCGATCGAGGTGCTTGAGCACGTCCCTGACCCCGCGCATACTCTGGCCGAGATGGCGCGCGTCGCCCGCGGGCATCTGCTCGTCTCGGTCCCCCGCGAGCCCCTCTGGCGGGCCCTGAACCTCGCGCGCGGGGCCTATGTGCGCGACCTCGGCAACACCCCCGGTCACGTCAACCACTTCTCCCAGTGCGGATTGCACCGGCTGCTCGAGCGGCACGGCGAGGTCGTGCAGGCGCGCTCCCCGTTCCCATGGACGATGGCGCTGGTACGGTTGCCGTGAGCAGCGAAGCCGGGGCCGGCGCGGAGCCCACGGCGGGCCAGATTCCGCAGGACGGCGCCAGGCCCCGGACGGACCCGGACCTGGAGGCCGGTGCGGGCCGCTCCTACGCCTCCGGTGCACGGGTGCTGTCGATCGGCATCGCCTCGACGGGGGTCTTCACCTTCGCCTACCTGGCCACCGCCAGTCACGTCCTGGGCCAGCAGGCCTACGGCCGGGTCTCGCTGTGCTGGTCGGTCATGTTCGTGATCCTGTCGGTGATCTACCGGCCGATCGAGCAGTTGCTCTCGCGCACCATCGCCGACCGCCGGGCCCGGGGCCTTCACGGACATCCCCTGCGGGTGCCGGCGCTGATCCAGCTCGGGTTCTCGCTCCTGTTCCTGGTCAGCGCGCTGGTCCTGCGCCACGCGATCGAACGCAGCCTGTTCGACGGCTCGGGGACGCTGTACTGGATCCTCGTGATCGGCGTGCTGGCCTACGGCGCCAGCTATTTCGCCCGCGGGTGGCTGGCCGGCCACCAGCGGTTCGCCCTCTACGGCGGGTTGGTGTTCCTGGAGTCGACGTCTAGGTTCGCGTTCGCCCTCGCGGTCGCGGTGGGGATCGGGTCAGGCCAGGGAGCGGTCGGATTGGGCATGGCGGTCGCTCCTTTCGCGTCGCTGTGCGTGATCCCGTTCGCCTTCTCACGCGTCAGACACCAGGCCCCGGCCGGGCTTCCGGCCGCCGACGCGGCCCAGGAGGGCCCCGCCCACGCCGGCGTCGAGGAAGCGTCGTCGGACCTGTCGCTGCGCCACGGAACCGGGTTCGCCGTCGCGGTGGTGGGGATCATGCTGGCCGAGCAGACGCTGATGAACGCCGCCGTGCTGATCGTCAACGCCAGCTCCGGACACGCCCTGGCCGGCTTCGTGTTCAACGTCCTGCTGATCGTGCGCGCCCCGCTGCAGCTGTTCCAGGCCATCCAGACCTCGATCCTCCCCCATCTGGCGGGTCTGCACGCGCGCGAGTCACCGCGCGAGTTTCACCGCGCGATCCGCGTCACCATCATCGCCATCTCGGGCTTTGCCGGCGCGGTCGCCCTCGGACTGCTGGTCGTCGGGCCGCCGGTGATGAGCGCTCTGCTGGGCAACAAGGGCTTTCACTACGGTCGCGTGGGCCTCGCGTTCGTGGGCCTCGGGATGGGACTGCACCTCGTCTCCGGGACGCTCAACCAGGCGGCGCTCGCGCGTGGGCAGGCCCGCGCCGCCTCCCTGGCCTGGCTCGGAGCCGCGGTGCTGTTCGTCGCCTTCATCATCGCGCCGACGATCAGCGGCGAGGTGACGCGCGTGGAGGTGGGGTACTTCGTGGCCACCCTGTTCCTGTGCGGCCTGCTGTGGATGGTCTACCGGCGCAGCGCCGCTGCGAGCGCACCGTTGCCGGCCGCGACCGGAACGTCCTCGACCGAGACGGTTGCTGCCACGAGCGCCTGAGGGGCGCGCTCGTGGCGGACGGAGCGCTGCCGCGGGCGAGCGCTCCCCTCGCCGGACGCTCACGCGGCGCTCGGCGAACTGTCGCCTTTTACGACCACCCCTCGGACGAAAATGCCGACAGAACGAAATCGAAGGCTGATCTCGATGACCGCGAGGGGCAGATCCAGTTGAAGCTGTCAGCTGGCCCCGGCCGCCTCGACGATGGCGGCGTACGCGCCGGCCGGATCGTCGGCGCCGAACACCGCGGAGCCGGCGACGAACAGGTTTGCCCCCGCTGCCGCGCAGGGGCCGGCGGTGTCGGGACTGATGCCCCCGTCCACCTCGAGCGCGACGCCCTCGGGAAGCATGGCCCGCATGCGGCCGAGCTTGTCGATCGAGGCCGGAATGAAGGCCTGTCCTCCCCATCCCGGATTGACGCTCATGCACAGCGCGAGGTCGAGCGCGTCGAGCGCGACCTCGGCCAGGGCGTCGGCGGGCGTGGCGGGAGAAACCACGGCGCCGGCAGCGGCGCCGGCGTCACGGATCGCGCCCAGCGCGAAGTGAAGGTGCGGGGTGGCCTCGGCTTGAACCAGGATGCTGTCAGCCCCGGCGCGGGCGAACTCGTCCACCTGGCGCTCGGGCCGCTCGATCATCAGGTGGACGTCGATGAGCGCGCCCGCACCGTGCACGCGATCGGCGAGCGCGCTGACGATCAGCGGGCCGATCGTGATCGGGGGGACGAAGTGGCCATCCATCACGTCGACGTGGATCACCCGCGCACCGGCGGCGATCACCTCGTCGACCTGGGAGCCCAGACGGGCGAAGTCGGCCGACAGGATCGAGGGCAGGACGCGGCGGTCGCGCATCATCGCGGGAAGCTTGCGCTCGGTCTCCCCCATCAGACGGCCCTCAGCATGCTGCCCTTGCAGTGGTTGCAGATGACGATCGCGGTGCTCGACATGCGCACGATCGTAGAGTGCTCACCGCAATTGGGGCACACCGACACCATCTCGTAGCGCTGCATGCAGTACACGCACCGGTAGCGGCCGGGAACCGAGGTCGGACGCAGCCAGGGCTCGCCACATCCCGGGCACTCGGGACCGAGCTTGATCGGCGACTGTTCGGGCACGGTCGGGAAGTAGGGTAGTGACCACGAACCGGCGCCGGTTCATGCGTACCGGCCTCGATGTGGCGCGGGTCGCCTTCCGTCGCCTACCTGATCGCGTACAGAGTTCCGCCGTCGGAGCCGACGAGCAGCGTGCCGTCGGGGGCCAGCGCGGGATAGCTGTCAAAGGTGCTGCCGGCGTTCAGATCGAACAGCCGCCGGCCCGAGACCCCGAAGCCGAATATGTGGCCGGTACGGCTGGCGAAATACGCGTCGCCGCGCCCGTCGACGGCGGCGGCGGTCCACAGCTGGCCCGCGCCCTGGTCACGGCTGATCAGGCGCCCGGTGTCTGAGTCCAGGACGGTCATCTGACCGCTGTGGTTGCCGAAGATCGCGCGATGCCCTGCCGTGGTGAGCGGTGAGGAATAGGTGAAGTTGCCGATCGCGGCTCGCCAGCGGACGTGACCGCCGGGGTCCACGCCGTACTCGCGCTGGTCGTTGGACCCGAACACCACGATTCCTCCCTGCGCGACGGCGGGCGAGGTCTCGATGCTGCTGGGGGTCGGCACCTTCCACCGCACCCGCCCGTCAGGCGCCAGCGCGAACAGCGCGTCGCCGGCGGTCTGGTAGATCGTTCCGTCGGCGGCAACGACCGGATTCCCGAAGCTCGTCGTCGCGAGGTGCAGTGACCATAGTCGGGACGGCGGGCCGGCTCCGCGAGGCAGCCGGTAACCGCTGAGCTGACCGCTCTGGTCGGCGACCACGAGGTCCTGCGTCGCCGGATCGAGAACCGGAGTGAGCAGATCTGCGTTGCCGGCGATCGTCCATTGGCGCCGGCCGTCGGCCCCGAGCCCGAACAGCATGTGCCGAGGCCCGGGCCAGATGATCCTGCCATCGCCCAGGACGAGGGGCGCCGTCGACAGGTCGCTGCCGCCGTAACTTCCGCCGCCGTCGTAGCGCCACCGGTCCTTGCCGGTGCTGACCGTGATCGCGTGCAGCACACCCGCGTCGCTCGCGACGTAGGCCACGCCGCTGGCGGTGATCACCGGTGCGGGCACGATCGGGCCTTCGAGCGCACGCCGCCACCGCACATGCGCCGTCATCGGCCCGGTTACGCTGGCGGTCCCGTAGTGCGAGGGACCGTGCAGCAGAGCGGGCCAGCCGGCGCCTATGCCGTTGACGGGACCGGCATCCGTGGGCCCGCCGGGTGCAGCGGCGGTGCTCGCGCTCGAGGCGCCTGAGGCACCTCCGCAACCGGCGAGCACCAGCACGCTCGACGCGAGGGCGATGACCGCCAGCGAGCAACGGTGGGCGGCGGCAAGCACCCGGTCAGTATGTCTCGGCGGAAGCGGGAATCCGCTTACGAGATGGGAAACTACGGGTTCGCCCTAAGGACTCGCCAGCGATCAATGTCCCGGTTTGGGTCGTGGCGGTGGCGGATGGCGTAGTCCATCACCGTGGAGTCTTGGTCGGTGGAGTTGTGGGGTCTTGACGAGAAGGCCCCTGCGACGGTGGCGCCCCGACGGCGAACTCGCAGGAGGTGTGCTCGGCCGGATGCCCGCGCGGGCCGCCATCACCGGCCATAGCGGCAAGGTGGGGGCTGATGGGTGCGATCGGTTGGCTGCTCGCCCGGATGGGCGATCCACCTGCACAACTCGTCACCGCCAGCCTCATCGCGAGTCCGTGTCGAGTTATGCACGCCAGGCATGCACAGCTCGACAGGGCTGAGGTTCGGAGGCGCTCCTGACGAGTTATGCATGCTCGGGGCTCGTCCGGGACCGATTTCCCGGACTGGACCCGGCACAGATCCTCCCCACCCACGGAGGATGATTCCTGGCGGGTTCTAAGCCCGGCGCAGCCGGGCGATGAAGAACCCGTCGGTGGCGTGGAGGTGGGGCAGCAGCTGCACGTAGGGGCTTCGCGGCCGCTCGCCGCCGACTGGGGTCCCCATCCAGTGATCGGGACCGGGACCGGGGGATGCTCGGACGGGCAGCGGAGAGCGGACCTCCTGCGCCCGGAAGTCCGGATGCGCGCGCAGGAACGCCTCGATCACCTCCTCGCCCTCCGCGCGCGCGATCGTGCAGACCGAGTAGACGAGGATTCCGCCCCGGGCGGTCGCCATCGCACCGGCGCCGAGGATCTCCCCCTGCAGCGCCGCCATCTCGACGATCTTCTCCGGCGTCGCTCGCCAGCGGATATCCGGTCGGGACTGCAACGTGCCCAGGCCACTGCACGGCGGATCCACCAGCACGCGGGCAAACCGCGGCTCATCCGGGGGACGAGGGGCGGTGGCGTCACGCGCCTCGACGTGGACGCAACCTGCCCGCATCCGCTCGCAGGTCCTCGCCAACCCGTCCGCCCTCGCGCGATGGCGCTCGACGGCGACGACCTCGCCCTCGCCGTGCATCAGGGCCGCCAGCTGCGTCGTCTTGGCTCCCGGCGCCGCGCAGAGATCGAGGACCCGCTCACCCGCCTGGGGATCGAGTATGCGCGCGACGAGCATCGATGCTCGAGACTGGGGCATGATCCTTCCGGCGCTCCACAGCTCCGATCCGTGGGCATCGAACGGCTCCTCCACGACGACTGCGTCGGGCAGACCAGGTGCCGGATGGGCGTCAACCGGCAGCTGCGCCAGGACCTCTGCCAGCGAGCTCGTCAGCGTGTTGACCCGCAGGGCCGACTCGGCGGGGTGGTTGATCTGCGCCAGCAGCGCCCGGGCCGGCGCGGCGCCGATCTCCTCCCACCACTGCTCGGCCAGCCACTGCGGCACCGAGTGCTTGATCGCCGCGGCGGCAGGGGTGCCGTCGGACATCCCGTCGAGGATCGCGCGGCCCTCGCGGGAGATCCGGCGCAGGACCGCATTGACCAGCCCCGCCCCACCGCCGCGGGCGAGCTTGACGAGCTCGACGCTCTCGTTGACCGCGGCGTGGGCGACCGAGCCGCCCAGGAACAGCAGCTCGAAGCATCCCAGGCGCAGCGCGGCGAGCACCGGTGGGTCCAGGCCGGCCAGCGGCCGGCGGATCATCTGCGCCACGATGTGATCGAGCGTGGCGCGACGCTGAACCGTCCCGTAGGCCAGCGCCATCGCCAGCGAGCGCTCACGCGTCGGAAGGCCCTGGGCCCGCGCGGTGAAGGCCCGGTCCGCATACGCCCCCTGTTCGAACACGCGGCGCACCACCGCAAACGCACAGCTTCGAGCCGGCGAGACGGTGCTCGCTTGGAGGACGCTCATCGTCGAAGTCCGAGCGGGAAGGCCTCACCACTCATGGGCGAAGCCCGCGCAGGAAGGCCTCGCCGCTCATCCGCCGGCGACCGGGCGGCTGGACTTCGAGCAGCTCGAGGGCTCCCGGCGCGCACGCGAGCACCGGAGACCCGCCGTCGAGCGAGATGGTTCCCGGCGCGAGCCGCTCCCCCGCCACGACGTTCGCATGGTGGACCCCCAGCCGGGTGCCGTCGTCGAGCTCGACATGGGCTCCCACGTGCGGGGTCAACGCACGCACCACCCGCTCGAGCTCGACCGCGGGTCGGCGCGGGTCGAGCCTTCGGTCCGACGGAGCGATCTTCTCGGCGTAGGTGGCCCGAGCCTCGTCCTGATCCTTGCATGGGTCTGATCGCCCGAGCGCACGAACGAGCAATTCACCCCCCAACGCCTGCAGTCGCGCCGACAGGGTCCCGTAGGTGTCGTCCCGGCTGATCGCCTCACCGGCCTGCAGGCACACCGGCCCGCTGTCGAGACCGGCGGTGATCCGCATGATCGACACGCCCGTCTGCTCGTCGCCGGCCATGATCGAGCGTTCGATCGGGGCAGCCCCCCGCCACCGTGGCAGCAGCGACGGGTGGACGTTCAACATCACATGCTCGGACAGCAGCGGCTGCTTGATCAGCGCACCGAACGCGCACACGCATAGGGCCTGCGGTCGAATGACGGCAATTCGCGCCCGGCTGCGCTCGTCGTTGACGGACTCCGGCTGGCCCAGGTCGATCCCCAGCTCCCGCGCGAGGACCGCAACGGGCGGTGCCGAGAGCTGACGCCCGCGCCCCCGCGGGCGGTCGGGACGGCTCAGAACCAGCGCCGGGCGATGAGGAGAGTCCGCCAAGCGGCGCAGGATCGCGGCCCCGAACTCGGATGTGCCCAGGAAGACTGTGCGCATCAAGCCACCCCGGTGCCCATCAACCCACCCCGGTAGGCATCAAGTGATTCACCGCGGAGAGATCCTCGACCCTGGGAGTCCGCGCGCGCTGGACGGCGTTGCACCCCTGGTCAGGCGGCTTGCACACCCTCGCGCAGCGCCCGAATGGCTGTCTTGCGCTGCTCGCGCGTAGTGCGGTCGAGGATCAGCACGCCGTCGAGATGATCGATCTCGTGCTGGATCACGCGCGCCTCGAGACCCGAGGCCTCGATCAGGATCCGTTCTCCGAGCTCGTTGAACGCCCGCACGCGGACATGGATCGGGCGCTCGACCTCGACGAGCACGGCCGGGAGGCTCAGGCAGCCCTCGCCCGCGATCTCCTCCTCGCGCCCGGCCCAGTCGATCTCCGGGTTCACGAGTGCGGCCACCGGGGCCTGCGGTGCGACGCGATACACGAGCACGCGATGCACCACCCCCACCTGCGTGGCGGCGAGACCCACCCCGAGGGCATCGTTCATCAACTCGCCCATCCGCTTGACCTCGGCCGCCAGCGACTCGTCGAAGCGCTCGACCGGCCGTGCCCGCGTGCGCAGCACCGGATCGCCGAACTTTCGCACGTGGGCCAGGGCAGCGGCACGCCGCGCCAGGACCTCAGGAGCGAGGTCGGGCTCCTCTCGCTCCTCGGGCTCGGGCTCGAGCGAATCGTCGCCCTGGGATGCCGGCTCGAGCGAATCGTCGCCCTGGGATGCCGGCTCGAGCGAATCGTCGCCCTGGGATGCCGGCTCGAGCGGCACGTGCCCCGGGGGTCTGTATCCATCTTGGCTCACGACCCCAAGGATACGTGGCCTTGGTTGCGGACCTAACCGGTGGCCCATCGTGAGCGCTGGTCACACTTCCCTACTGCGGATCGACATCGACACTGATGCTCACCGCGGCTCTGGAACCTCGTCTGCGTGGGACGGGCTGAGCCGGCCCCGAGGTATTCTCCGGCGCACCCGAAACCGAAGTGACCCTCTCGCCCTTTCCGGGTGAGCGAGAGACGGAGTCGACGGCCGCTCCCACGGCGCGAATCGCGGCCTGACGGTCGCTGGCCTTGACCACCAGTTGGCTGCGTGCGCGCCCGCGCAGGGTGAACATCTGGGCCGGCCCCAGCACAACCGCTCCCGGCGGCGCGATACGGGCCCGCAGCGCCACCGCCCGCTCGTGCGCGTCCACCCCCTTGGGCGCCGAACAGACGATCCGGATCAACGACGAGAACGGCGGGTAGCGGAGTGCTCGGCGCCGCTCGAGCTCGCCGGCGATGAAGCCATCGGTATCGTGGCGGGCGGCGAACCGGATCGCCCGGGCGTCAGGCGCGATCGTCTGCACCAGCACCCTTCCGGTCGTCGTCCCGAGCGTGGGGGTCGCCGTCTGGCTCGCCGTGTCCCGCGCGGATATCGCTAGTCCGCTCGCCGTGCCGCGGGCGGGGGGGTCGCCATCGCCGGGCGCGTCGTCCCGCGCCCAGACCCCTCCCCTGCCCGTGCGTCCCGCGAGCTGCGTCACCAACGCGAAGGTTCGCTCCTCGGCGCGGAAATCCGGAAACCGCAGCGTCTGGTCGGCATCGAGCACGATCCCCAGCGCGACATCGGGAAAGTCGTGTCCCTTGGCCACCATCTGCGTGCCGACGAGCACTCCGGCCGGCGCGGCCTCGAACTGCTCCAAGGTGCGGGCGCGAGCCCCCAGCGAAGCGGAGTCGGCGTCAAGCCGGAAGACCGGAAACTCGAGCTCTCCGAGCGCCTCACGCAGCTCGTGCTCGATCCGCTCGGTCCCGGCGCCGTGACGGGCCACCGCCACCGAGCCGCAGCCGCCGCAGCTGTGTGGAACCGGCTCTCGATGGCCGCAGTGGTGGCAAGCGAGGAATCCCGCCGCACGATGCAGCACCAGAGCCACCTCGCAGTTGGGGCACATCCACGTCTCTCCACACGACCGGCAGGAGAGGAAGTTCGACCATCCCCGGCGGTTCAGCAGCACGATCGCCTTTCCTGCCGCCCGGCGCAGATCGGCCAGCGCGATCCGCGAAGTCGGGTGCAGAGGATGGTGGCGTCCGCGCATGTCGAGCACCTCCACCGCCGGCAGCCGGCGGCCGTCGATCCGGTGGGCCAGGCGCAGACTGCGGATCGACAGGACACTCTCCGGACGAGGAGTGGCGCTTCCGAGCAGCAGCACGGCGCCGTGCTCCCGGGCGCGACGCTCGGCGACCGCCCGAGCGTCGTAACGCGGGTCGCCCTCGTGCTTGTACGAGCTTTCGTGTTCCTCGTCGACGATGATCAACCCGATGTCCGGCAGCGGTGCGAACACCGCCGAGCGTGGACCCACACACACCCGTGCGCCTCCGTTCGCGAGCGCCGACCATTCGTCGTAGCGCTCGCCCTGACCCAGTCCCGAATGCAGGACGGCGACGACGTCGCCAAATCGCGCCTCGAAGCGCCCGAGCGCCTGGGGGGTGAGCGCGATCTCCGGGACCAGGACGATCGCGCTGCGGCCGGCGGCCAGAGTGGCCGCAACCGCCCGGAGATAGACCTCGGTCTTGCCCGAGCCGGTCACGCCGTGTAACAGGAACTGCCCGCCGCTACCTGGTTCGCGTCGGGCGGTCAGGGCCGTGAGCACCTCGTCGAGAGCCAGCTGTTGATCGGCGCTCAACCGTGGTGCCGTGGCGCTCACCGATCCCACACGGTGGCGAGCGGGACGGCGCCGGCGCGTCTGAGCCGTGACCGTCACGAGCTCCCGTGCCTGCAGCCGGCGCAGAGCCGCCGTTCCGAGCTCGGCCGCGACGGTCGGTCCGTGGCGATCCAGGTGGGCGACCATCTCTCGCTGGCGGTCGGTGAGCCGCCCGGAGCGGGGGGCCGCGGGCGTGGGCGCGACGCCGAGGGGCCCGCCGCCCCGGGGCTCGACGGGGCGCGCGGCGAAGCGCAGGGCATCCCGACCGGCGTCGGTCAGCTCAGCGACCAGCACCTGCGCCGGACGCATCCCGGTAAGTACCCCGGGCGCGAGCACGAGGCCCAGGGCCCGCGCCGCGGTCGAGCAATACTCGTTCGCCATCCAGACCGCCAAAGCCACCAGGTCGGCGGGCACCTTGGCCGGCAGTATCGCCTCGGGCTCAGCGAGGCGGTGCAACGGCAACTCGGAACGCTCGGACACGGCGACGACCACCCCGATCGTGCGACGTCGCCCGAACGACACGCGAAGCAGCGATCCCACCTCCACGTCGCGCTGGTCGGCACGCAGCCGGTAGTCGAACGGTCCGCGAACGGCTCGCGTGCGCGTGAGGGGCTCGACTTGCGCGATCACGGCCTCTCCACCTGGGCGATCACGGGCCCCTCGACGTGGACGAGCACGGCCTCCGAGACAGGACTAGTCGTCATCGTCACAGTCCTGCCGAGCGTAGAGTCCGCACCCGACGCGACGGCGGGTGGCGCTCCCCTGTGCCCCGTTACCGCACCAATGGCGGCTCCCGTTCGACGGCCCAAGTCGTACCGTCCCAATGCGCCGTTCGGTCAACGTGGAGCTGAAACGGACCTGGACGATCTAATGCCCGTATATGGTGCATTCGATCGTCCAGGTCTGATGATGGTCCCTCGCGCGGAGCTGTTGGCGCTGCGAGCCGGCAATCGATGACGCGGGCCGCTCACCCTCGGAATGAGGACGAGACGACGACGACGGCTTTCACTACTCCGCCGTCGTATACCACCCCATCAACTCCCCTCGCGAGAGGGCGAAGTGACCGTACGCATCGTCAGGCAGGTCGATGGCGGGCCTCGATGAACTGGCCCCGTACGGGAAGCGCTAGACACAGCTCGCTCCTGCTTCGCCGGGCGGATGCGGAAGAGTGGTGTCTGGCTCTCGCTCCTGAGCCGGGGCCCGCACCGGTGGCCGAGCAGGACGCTGGCCGTCCCGCCGCTTGACTGCCCTTCCCGATGGCCGGTGCGCGAGCACTTGATAGAGCGAGGCCCAGTCGGTCTCGAACGCGAGCCGGGCCGCCCTGAGGTAGAGCCGCCAGATCCTCGCGCGCTCTGCGCCCACGTGCCGCATGGCGTCGTCGTAGCGTTGCTCGTACCGCTCGATCCAGTGACGCAAAGTCTCGGCGTAGTCGGCCTGGAATT